>NZ_PUQF01000005.1:0-275453 GCF_003331015.1 Enterobacter sp. GER_MD16_1505_Eko_090
GTCTCCTCTTCTATGCCAGTTATAACTGTTACCCATGTATCCGGTCTAAAGTGTTACCCATGTTTCCGGTTCATACCTTTCGCTCACACGGCCTGCGGTGTTCGGTTTTTGTAGGCCGGGTAAGGCGAAGCCGCCCCCCGGCGCAACAGGCATCAAAGCTTATCCAGCAGCTTCTTCACATCCTTGCCGTCCTGTGAATCTTTATTACGATCCGCCCAGCCGCTGAGTCGACGTTTCGCTTCATCCTGCAGATGCTTACGCAGGATCTGATCCACCTGCAGACTGTAATTCAGGGCCTGCCATTTGCCGTATACGCTCAATGGGACCGGCGTCTCTTTCAGGAAGTCAATGAGCTTGCTTTCGCCCTGCCAGCCGGAAAGTACCCGCACGTTAAAGCGCGTGTCCGCCGTCTCTTTGACCAGATCCAGCTGACCCTCGCCCGTTACTGATAAGAGTGAAGAGGTACCCTGCATTCCGTCGAGAGAGAGTTGTCCGTTGTTCAGCGTCAGGTCCGTGGTGAAGCTGTCGAGGCGCGTGGCACTGTCGTAGCTCTCCTGGGCTTTCACATCGCTGCTGCGCTCCACCGCCTGCTGCACCAGTTGCTGGAAGTTAAGCCCTTCCATACGGGAGTTTTTCAGATCAAGATGCGCCTGCCCTTGCCACTCGCGGCGGAAAGCATCGGCATCAATTTTCGTGCCGGAGAAGTCCCCCGCCAGCGTCAACTGCCCCGTCAGAGAGATCGGGTAGTTAAACGCGGTCAGGATGGTGCCTATCTCAACGTTATCGAGACGCGGCTGGAATTCGGCGCTGGCAACGTCTTTACGGACATCCAGCGTGCCGGGCAGTGAGAGGTGTCCTGCGCCCATCTTGCCGCTCAGTTCGGAGATCACCAGCAAACCGTTATGGTTAAACATCTGGCTGCTCACGTCGGTAAAGTCCATGCCGCGCCAGCGCAGGCTGGTGGCTTTCAGCAGAATATCCGCCGTGAATCCGCGCAGAGCGTTATAGTCAGGTTGATCGAGATTCGACGAAATAACCGGACGTGATACCGGTGCCTGGCTTTGCCCCGTCTGCGTCGCCTCGCTGTCCGTGGCGCTGGCTGGCAGAGGTGGCAACAGGTTTTCCAGGTTGAGCTTGTCAAATTGCAGATTCAGCACCCACTTCGGCTTCTCTTCAAAGGTAACGCTCGCCTGCCCCTTCAGGCTACTGTCATTTGCCTGCAGGTTGAGATTATCCAGCTCCAGCTGTTTTTGTTCCTCACGCCACACGGCCTGCAGCGTCCCCTGACCGGCGATCCCCTGGGTGGGCAGATTGGCCCCCGTCAGCTGCCAGTTAAGCTGCTGGATGTTCGCCGTGAGCTGATGCGGATAGTCTGACGCATTCACATTAGCATTCAACGACAGCGTCAGATCCCGCTGATCGCGGTTCACGCGCCCGCTAAATTCCACCGATGCAAGATGGTGCTCATCCTGTTCCATCTGCAGATTAATGTTGCGAACGGTGACCAGCTCTTCGTGCTCATGCTGGAAAACCAGCACGCTATCGGCCACTTTCAGTTTGCCAATATCAAAGGACCAGCCAGTATCAGACGGTTCATCAGGCAGGGTATTTTCACGCGGTGCCACCGGCGCGTTGGCATCACGGACAGCTTCAGTTTGCGGGGTGAGCTGAATCACCGCGCCTTTCAGCATCACCTGATTCACCTGCAGCTGATGGGAAATGAGCGGGATCAGCGCCACATCAAGGCGCATGTTGTCTGCGGACACCAGCGGCTGGGACGCCCCCGGCGCCGTGAGCGACATGCGGCCAGAGAGAATGCTGAGCTGCGGCCAGACGTGCCAGCGCAGCGGCCCGTCCAGCTTCAGTTGATAACCACTGCGTGCCTCAACCTGCCGCACCATATACGCGCGGAAGTCATTAGGGTTAACCAGCAGAACCAACGCCGAAAGGCCAGCCACCAGCACCACCAGCAAAATCATCAGCGTTGTCAGAACTCTTCTCATGGCATCCTCAATGGACTAACGATCAGTCTTTATCAATACGGCTGGCAACCGCACCCTGCTGGTCGCGATATTTTGCGTCCTGACGGCGGTTATACGGCCTGTCTGCCGGGCCTGACAGCGGTTCAAAACTTAACGCGCCGATCATCATCCCCGGACGAAGCGCCAGCGGCAATTTACCGGCATTGAAGAATTCCAGCACAATACGGCCCGACCAGCCTGGATCGATACGGTGCGCGGTCACGTGTACCATCAGTCCCAGTCGCGCCAGCGAAGAACGGCCGTCAAGCCAGCCGACGAGGTCCGCAGGCAGGGTGACGGATTCAAACGTTACCGCCAGCGCCAGTTCACCCGGATGCAGATAAAAGGCTTCGCCATCTTCGATTACGATTTCGTCACTCATCACGCGATCGAGCGCGGCGCTGACTTCGTCCTTCGGTCCGCTGAGGTCAATGAACGGTGCGGTATGGCCGCTAAAGGTGCGGAATTTATTCCCCAACCGGACATCGACGGTCACCCCATTGATACGCTCAACAGGTGGACGTGGGGTAATAGACAAACGGCCTTCATCCAGCCAGGCTTCAATATCGCGATCACAAAGACGCATGCCTTTTTCTCCTTTCATGCATCGTACCCTGAGCCGGTAAGCGCTCAGGGTAAAACCAGGTTATCTCTGAACGGTACACAATTCACGCGGCTTATTCAAAAAACTGGCTGATTTTCGCTTTTAAGATATCGATCGCGATGCGGTTTTTACCCCCGCGCGGCACGATGATATCGGCGTATTGTTTGGAGGGCTCAATAAACTGCAGGAACATCGGGCGGACCGTTTTCTGGTATTGCGCCATCACGGAGTCCATTGAGCGGCCACGTTCATTAACGTCACGCTTGATGCGGCGCATCAGGCAAATATCCAGCGGGGTATCGACGAAAATCGAGAAGTTCATGGATTCACGCAGGCGGGCGTCGGTCAGCAGCAGGATGCCTTCAAGGATAATGACCTTTTTCGGCTCGATGCGGATCGTTTCCTGGGTGCGGGTATGTTCTACGTAACTGTAAACGGGCAGTTCGATCGCCTGGCCGCTCTTAAGCGCTTCTAAATGCTGGAACAGCAGGCTGTGATCCATCGCATTTGGGTGGTCGTAGTTCGTTTTAACGCGTTCTTCCATCGACAGATGGGATTGATCTTTGTAATAGCTGTCTTCGGGAATGACGCCGATATGCTCATCACCTACTTGTTCACGCAGTTCGCGATAAAGCGTACTGGCAATTAGACTTTTACCTGAAGCCGATGCGCCGGCGATGCCTATAATGACGCACTGATGAGACTTATCAGTCATAAATTTAGCGACCTGATTAACCTGGATGTAAAGGAAGGACGACGCCGGAGCGTCAAACGCGGCAATTATAGGGATTTCGCGGGCGTGATACCAGTCGAATACTCAGGTTCTGCGAGACTGACCGAAAAGTGACGAGTTATTCCCTGAATGAAATTTAAATGCGCATTTTTTCGCCGCTTACCCGTTTTTTTTCACGGAGTAAGTATTTAATAAGTCTGTGTTGTCAAATTCTGAGCGGTCACCATATGAATTGTAAATTGTTTGTACTAGCATAAACCAAATTATCAAATTCACGCGTTCGGACATCTTCTTCCCTGACGGCATGGCGTCTCTGGATAAAGCGGTAATGAATAAACAATACCAGCGGGTTTTGGTGACCACCCCACATCCTTTATTACGACTTGTCTGTCTGGGCCTGGTCACCTTTATCTTTACCTTATTTTCGCTGGAGCTCACCCGCTTCGGCACCCTGCTGGCCCCGCTCTGGTTTCCCACCGCCATTATGATGGTGGCGTTTTACCGCCATGCCGGAAAAATGTGGCCGGGCATTGCCCTGGCCTGTTCGTTCGGCAATATTCTGGCCTCATGGATGCTGTTCTCCTGGGGGTCGGTCAGCCTCATCTACCCTGCGGTCAACGTCATTGAGGCCGTTATCGGCGCGCTGTTCCTGCGTAAATGGCTCCCGTGGTACAACCCGCTGCAGAATCTGAACGACTGGATCCGCGTGGCCATCGGCAGCGCGCTGGTGCCGCCACTGATGGGCGGCATTCTGGTGTCTCTGCTGGCACCCGGCTCTGAGCCCCTGCGTAATTTCTTCGTCTGGGTGTTGTCAGAAGCCATTGGCGCACTGGCACTGGTGCCACTGGGGCTGTTATTTAAGCCGCATTATCTGCTGCGCCACCGTGACCCGCGATTGCTGCTGGAAACGCTGACCACGCTGGCCGTGACGTTAGCCCTCAGTTGGGCAGCCATCACCTGGCTGCCGTGGCCCTTCACCTGCGTGATCGTTCTGCTGATGTGGAGCGCCGTGCGCCTGCCGCGGATGGAAGCGTTCATGGTGTTTCTGGTCACCGTGATGGTGGTGTCGCTGATGATTGCCCGCAATCCTCTGGCGCTGACCACCCAGCACGCCGGGCCGATGCTGAACGCCCCCTGGCTGCCGTTCCTGATGCTGCTCCTGCCCGCTAACGTAATGACCATGGTGATGTACGCCTTCCGCGCCGAACGCAAACATATCACCGAAAGCGAAGAGCGCTTTCGTAACGCGATGGAATATTCCGCCATCGGCATGGCGCTGGTCAGCATTGAAGGCAAATGGCTTCAGGCTAACAAGGCGCTGTGCAATTTCCTCGGCTACAGCCAGACGGAGCTTCAGTCGCTGACCTTCCAGCAGCTCACCTGGCCAGAAGATCTGAATACCGACCTCGAGCAGCTCGAACAGCTGGTCAACGGCGAGATCAATACCTACTCCCTCGAAAAGCGCTATTACACCCGCGACGGGGAAGTGGTCTGGGCGCTTCTTGCCGTCTCCGTGGTGCGTCATGCCGACGGCTCGCCGCTCTATTTTATTGCCCAGATTGAAGACATTAACGATCTGAAGCAGACCGAATGGGTCAATAAGCGCCTGATGGAGCGCATTACGCTGGCTAACGAAGCCGGGGGCATCGGCATCTGGGAGTGGGATCTGGAACCCGACATTATCAGCTGGGATAAGCGGATGTTTGAGCTCTATGAAATACCGCCGCACATCAAGCCCACCTGGCAGCTCTGGCACGACACGATGCTGCCGGAGGATCGCGTCCACGCTGAGCAGGTGCTGCGGGACTCCCTGATTTCCCGCCTGCCGTTTAAGCTGGAATTCCGCATCCGCGTGAAGGAAGGCGTGCGTCATATTCGCTCCCTGGCGAACCGGGTGCTCAATAAGCAGGGGGAAGTTGAACGGCTGCTCGGCATCAACATGGACATGACCGAGGTTAAGCAGCTTAACGAGGCCCTCTTCCAGGAAAAAGAGCGTCTGCACATTACCCTCGACTCCATCGGTGAAGCGGTGCTGTGCACCGATATCAACATGAACGTCACCTTTATGAACCCGGTCGCGGAGAAAATGAGCGGCTGGCTCCAGACCGAGGCTATCGGCCAGCCGATCCTGAAGGTGTTACACATTACCTTCGGTGAAAAAGGGCCGCTGATGGAGAATATCCACAGCGGCGATATGTCCCGTTCCGATATCGATCAGGACGTGGTGCTGAACTGCCGTACCGGCGGCAATTATGATATCCACTACAGCATTACGCCGCTCAGCACGCTGGATGGACAGAATATTGGCTCGGTGATCGTCATTCAGGACGTGACCGAGTCACGCAAAATGCTGCGCCAGCTGAGCTACAGCGCCTCCCACGATGCCCTGACCCATCTGGCAAACCGGGTCAGCTTCGAAAACCATCTCAAACGGCTCTTGCAGACCGTTCGCGAAACGCGCCAGCGCCATGCCCTGGTGTTTATCGACCTCGATCGCTTCAAAGCCGTCAACGACACGGCTGGCCACGCCGCGGGCGATGCCCTGCTGCGGGAACTGGCTTCCCTGATGTTGACCATGCTCCGCTCCAGCGACGTGCTGGCGCGTCTGGGCGGGGACGAGTTCGGGTTACTGTTACCGGACTGCAACCTGGAAAGCGCACGCTATATCGCCGGTCGCCTGATTCATGCCATCAACGACTATCACTTTATGTGGGAAGGCCGCCTGCACCGGATCGGCGCCAGCGCCGGCATCACGCTGATTGATGAAAATAACCACCAGGCGTCGGAGATCATGTCGCAGGCGGACATTGCCTGTTACGCCTCAAAAAACAGCGGGCGCGGCATGGTGACGGTGTATGAACCCCAGCAGGAGCGGGATCATCACACGCGCAGCATGATGTCGCTTGATGAACAGTGGCACATGATTAAAGACAATCATCTGATGATGATTGCCCGCAGCGTCGCCTCCCCGCGCATCCCGGAGAGCAGTAATTTCTGGCTGCTGTCGTTACGCCTGTGGACCAGCCAGGGCGAAGTTCAGGAAGAGCATGCCTTCCGCTCGGGTCTGGCGGAGCCTGAGCTTCTGCACGCCCTCGACAGACGGATCTTTAGCGAGTTTTTCCGCACCTATGCCACCCAGATCGCCAGTAAAGGCATGGGCGTGGCGCTGCCGCTCTCGGAGGCCGGTTTAGCCAGCGTGACGCTGGTCGATGAACTACTCGACCTGCTGGATAAAAGCCCGATGCCGGGCCGTCTGCTGCATCTGGTTATCTCTGCCGATGTGGTGTGCAACCCGGATAAGAACCTGCATCGGGGTCTGCAAAAGCTTCGCCAGGCGGGCTGCCGCGTGATCTTCAGCCAGGTGGGACGCGACATGAACGTCTTTACCCACCTGACCGCGAATATGGCCGACTATCTGATGCTGGATGCAGAGGTGGTAACCAACGTGTATGGCAATCTGATGGATGAGATGATGGTGACCATTGTTCAGGGCCACGCCCAGCGTGTGGGAATGAAAACTATCGCGGGCCCCTGTAACCAGCCCATCATGATGGATACGCTCTCCGGCATCGGCATCGATTTTATCTTTGGTGACACCATCGCCGAGCCGCAGCCATTAGATCTTCTGCTCAACACCAGCTATTTCGCCATCAACTGACGGTGCCCAGCCGTCGGTATACCAGATGTGCAGCAGCGCGTAGGAGCGCCACGGCTTCCAGCGTTCGGCATAACGACGAATTTGCGCGGGCGTCATTCCGGCGAAGCGCTGTTTAATCAGGTAATCATCCGGCAGAAACACATCTTTCGCCTGCCAGCCGCGCAGGGCCAGATAATTTGCCGTCCAGCGCCCTATCCCCGGCCGCTGCTGTAACGCCTTCATCCCCTCTTCTGTATTCGCGGGCGGGGAAAGCGGAAACGTTCCGTCGATAACCGACTGCGCCAGATGAATCAGCGACTCCGCGCGCTTTAGCGGCATGCCCAACGCCTTCAGCGCCAGCGGGTCCGCTACCGCCAGCGCCTGCGGCGTGGGGAAGCAGAGATAGCCCGGACAGTCCGCCACCGGTTCGCCACAGAGCGCCACCACGCGTGACGCCAGCTTCGCCGCCATCGCCACGCTCACCAGCTGCCCGAGGATCGCCCGGACGCCCTGCTCGTACGCATCCATCGCCCCCGGTAAACGCAAGCCTGGCCTTGCAGCACCGAGTTCGCCCAGCGTTTCTGCTATTTGCTGCGGGTTACAGCGGAGATCGAACAGGCGTTCGATGCGTTCAAGACACGCCTGCGCAACCGGAATTAACCCCGGGCTGAGCGTCACGCTCAGCGTATGGCTGGCGATATCCGGCGTCACGCGGAAAATCCCCTGATGCCCCTCGCAGGCAAAACTGCGCTCATAGTAATCGTTGGTGACGGTTTCAATGCCCGTTACCGCGCGCGCGCCAAGAAAACCAAACATCCACTGCCAGTCATAAGGGGGAAGCCAGGTGAGGGTATACATCGTTGCTCCTTTTTTAGTGTTATCAGCATAAACGTAAAGACCCTGTTTTGCCTTGCTTTCATATTCCTGTTGTCGCCATGCAGACATTTCGTTAAAGTCTCGCCCCTTCTCACCGGCATGGGGATTCATCGTGTTTATTGGATTTGACTACGGTACGGCAAACTGCTCGGTTGCGATTATGCAAGACGGGCAGCCACGGCTCCTGAAAATGGAAAAAGAGAGCACGCTGCTGCCGTCTATGCTCTGCGCACCGACGCGTGAAGCGGTGAGCGAGTGGCTGTTTCGCCACCATCAGGTTCCGGCCACGGCGGCGGAGACCCAGGCGCTGCTGCGCCGGGCGGTCAGCTTTAACCGCGAGGAAGATATCGACGTTACGCCCTCCAGCGTGCAGTTCGGCCTCTCCTCGCTCGGGCACTACATTGAAGACCCCGAAGAGGTCTATTTCGTTAAGTCGCCAAAATCCTTCCTCGGCGCCAGCGGCCTGAAGCCGCAGCAGGTCGCGCTGTTCGAAGACCTGGTGTGCGCGATGATGCTGCATATTCGCCAGCAGGCGCAGACGCAGGTCTCCGATGCGATTACCCAGGCGGTGATTGGCCGCCCGATCAACTTCCAGGGGCTGGGCGGCGACGAGGCCAACCAGCAGGCGCAGGGGATCCTGGAGCGCGCGGCGCACCGCGCAGGCTTCCGCGACGTGGTATTCCAGTATGAGCCGGTTGCCGCAGGGCTGGACTTCGAAGCCACGCTGACGGAAGAGAAGCGCGTACTGGTCGTGGATATCGGCGGGGGCACGACGGACTGCTCGCTGCTGCTGATGGGGCCGCAGTGGCATCACCGTCGCGATCGTGAAAACAGCCTGCTCGGGCACAGCGGCTGCCGCGTGGGCGGTAACGATCTGGATATCGCCCTGGCCTTCAAGAGCCTGATGCCGCTGCTCGGCATGGGGGGGCAAACCGAAAAAGGCATCGCCCTGCCGATCCTGCCGTGGTGGAACGCGATAGCCATCAACGACGTGCCGGCGCAGAGCGATTTTTACAGCACCGCCAACGGCCGCTTCCTTAACGATCTGGTGCGCGATGCCCAGGACGGCGAAAAGGTCGCCCTGCTCTATAAAGTGTGGCGTCAGCGTCTGAGCTACCGCATGGTGCGTACGGCGGAAGAGAGCAAAATCGCCCTGTCCGACCGCGCTGAACATGCGGTCTCCCTGCCGTTTATCAGTGACGAACTGGCCACTGCCATTTCGCAGGACGGGCTGGAGACGGCGCTTGCCCAGCCGCTGCAGCGCATTCTGGAACAGGTGCAGCTCGCGCTGGAGAACGGCAAAGAGAAGCCGGACGTGATTTACCTGACCGGCGGTAGCGCTCGTTCACCGCTGATCAAGAAAGCACTGGCCGAACAGCTGCCGGGAATACCTATCGCGGGTGGCGATGACTTTGGCTCCGTTACCGCAGGGCTGGCGCGCTGGGCGCAGGTGATGTTTAGCTAGTGCGGTTGTGCCGGGTGGCGGCTTCGCCTTATCCGGCCGACAAAACGTGTGTTGTTGTAGTGCGGTCTGGTGCCCTCTCCCACAAAACACCAAAAACGGCAACATCCGTTGCCGTTCGCATTTACCTTGTAGGCCGGGTAAGCGAAGCGTCACCCGGCAACACTCAGACAATTCCCGACAGTCTTCCATATTTCCTCCATTTTTCCGCTGTGTTGCCTGACTAAACTAGTATCATTCCCCGAAGTATTCAGGATGAGAACGTATAACGATGAAAGGCAGTAACAAATCCCGCTGGGCAATCGCCGCTGGCATCATTGTGGTGGCCCTTGCCGCCGCCTGGTACTGGCACAGTCAATCCGCGAACACCGCCGCACCGGCCGGCGCCACCAGCCAGACCCAGCGCCCAACGGGTGGAGGTCGTCACGGCATGCGCGGCGGCGCGCTGGCGCCGGTTCAGGCGGCGACGGCGGTGAATAGAGCCGTTCCTCGCTATCTCACCGGTCTCGGGACCATTACCGCTGCCAACACCGCCACGGTGCGCAGCCGCGTCGACGGCCAGCTCATCGCGATCCACTTCCAGGAAGGTCAGCAGGTCAAAGCGGGCGATCTGCTGGCGGAAATCGACCCGAGCCAGTTTAAGGTCGCCCTTGCCCAGGCGCAGGGACAGCTCGCGAAAGACAACGCGACCCTCGCCAACGCCCGGCGCGATTTAGCCCGCTACCAGCAGCTGGTGAAAACAAACCTGGTGTCCCGTCAGGAGCTGGATACCCAGCAGTCGCTGGTCAGTGAAACGCAGGGCACGATCAAAGCGGACGAAGCCGCGGTGGCCAGCGCCCAGCTGCAGCTGGACTGGAGCCGCATCACCGCGCCGATTGACGGACGCGTCGGCCTGAAGCAGGTCGATATCGGCAACCAAATCTCCAGCGGCGACACCACGGGCATCGTGGTGATCACCCAGACCCACCCGATTGATTTAGTCTTTACCCTGCCGGAAAGCGATATCGCGACCGTCATGCAGGCGCAAAAAGCCCGTAAAGGCCTGGTGGTGGAAGCCTGGGACCGTACCAACACGCAGAAGCTGAGTGAAGGGTCTCTGCTCAGTCTGGATAACCAGATCGACACCACCACCGGCACCATCAAGCTGAAGGCGCGCTTTAATAACCAGGACGATGCCCTCTTCCCGAACCAGTTCGTCAATGCGCGCATGCTGGTGGCGACCGAAGAAAACGCGGTCGTGATCCCCACCGCTGCGCTGCAGATGGGTAACGAAGGTAACTTTGTCTGGGTGCTTAACAGCGACAATAAGGTCAGCAAGCACCTGGTGAAAACCGGTATCCAGGACAGCCAGACGGTGGTCATCAGCGCCGGGCTTTCCGCAGGCGACCGCGTGGTCACCGACGGCATTGACCGTCTGACCGAAGGGGCCAAAGTGGAAGTGGTGGAACCGGCGAAACAGGGAGCGACCTCCTGATGCAGGTGCTGCCGCCGGGCTCTACAGGTGGGCCGTCACGCCTGTTTATCCTCCGTCCTGTCGCCACCACGCTGCTGATGGTGGCGATCCTGCTCGCCGGGATTATCGGCTATCGCTTCCTGCCGGTCTCGGCGCTGCCGGAGGTGGATTACCCCACTATTCAGGTGGTGACGCTCTATCCCGGCGCCAGCCCGGATGTCGTGACGTCCGCCATCACCGCCCCGCTGGAGCGCCAGTTCGGCCAGATGTCGGGGCTAAAACAGATGTCCTCCCAGAGTTCAGGCGGGGCGTCCGTCGTGACGCTGCAGTTCCAGCTGACGCTGTCGCTGGACGTCGCCGAGCAGGAGGTACAGGCCGCGATTAACGCCGCCACCAACCTGCTGCCGTCGGACCTGCCTAACCCGCCGGTCTACAGCAAAGTGAACCCGGCCGATCCGCCGATCATGACGCTGGCCGTCACCTCCTCCGCCATGCCAATGACCCAGGTCGAAGACATGGTCGAAACGCGCGTGGCGCAGAAAATTTCTCAGGTCTCCGGCGTCGGCCTCGTCACCCTGGCGGGCGGACAGCGCCCGGCGGTGCGCGTCAAGCTGAACGCGCAGGCCATCGCCGCGCTGGGGCTCACCAGCGAAACCATCCGCAGCGCCATCAGCAATGCCAACGTCAACTCGGCGAAGGGCTCGCTGGACGGCCCAACCCGCGCCGTCACGCTCTCGGCGAACGACCAGATGCAGTCCGCCGACGAATATCGTCAGCTGATTATCGCCTACCAGAACGGCGCGCCGGTGCGTCTGGGCGACGTGGCAACCGTAGAACAAGGCGCGGAGAACAGCTGGCTGGGAGCCTGGGCCAACAGGCAGCAGGCGATCGTGATGAACGTGCAGCGCCAGCCGGGCGCAAACATCATCGAAACCGCCGACAGCATCCGCACCATGCTGCCGCAGCTGATCGAAAGCCTGCCGAAGTCGGTCAGCGTGAAGGTGCTTTCAGACCGTACCACCAACATTCGCGCGTCGGTCACCGACACCCAGTTCGAGCTGATGCTGGCGATTGCGCTGGTGGTGATGATCATTTATCTGTTCCTGCGCAACGTTCCGGCGACCATTATTCCCGCCGTCGCCGTACCGCTCTCGCTGGTCGGCACCTTTGCGGTGATGGTGTTCCTCGATTTTTCGATCAACAACCTGACGCTGATGGCGCTCACCATCGCCACCGGGTTCGTGGTGGATGACGCTATCGTCGTCATCGAGAACATCTCGCGCTATATCGAGAAAGGTGAAAAACCGCTGGCCGCCGCGCTGAAAGGCGCAGGAGAAATCGGCTTTACCATTATCTCGCTGACCTTCTCGCTGATTGCGGTGCTGATCCCGCTGCTGTTTATGGGCGATATCGTTGGGCGTCTGTTCCGCGAGTTTGCCGTGACGCTGGCGGTCGCCATTCTGATCTCCGCCGTGGTGTCGCTGACCCTGACGCCGATGATGTGCGCCCGCATGCTGAGCCATGAGTCCCTGCGCAAGCAAAACCGCTTCTCGCGCGCCTCCGAGCGCATGTTCGAGCGCATTATTGCCGCCTACGGTCGCGTGCTGGCGAAAGTCCTTAACCACCCGTGGGCCACGCTCGGCGTGGCGCTGGGAACCCTGGCGCTCAGCGTGATGCTGTGGATTTTCATTCCGAAAGGCTTCTTCCCGATCCAGGACAACGGCATTATTCAGGGCACGCTTCAGGCCCCACAGTCGGTCTCTTTTGCCAATATGGCGCAGCGCCAGCAGCAGGTATCTGACATCATCATGAAGGATCCGGCGGTAGAGAGCCTGACCGCTTACGTCGGCGTGGACGGCACCAACCCGTCGCTCAACAGCGCGCGTCTGCAGATCAACCTTAAGCCGCTGGATGAGCGCGACGATCGCGTCAACGCCGTCATTGAGCGGCTGCAAAGCGCCGTCGCCCGCGTGCCGGGCGTTGAGCTGTACCTGCAGCCGATTCAGGATTTGACCATCGATACCCAGGTCAGCCGCACGCAGTACCAGTTCACGCTGCAGGCCACCTCGCTGGACGCGCTCAGCACCTGGGTGCCGCAGCTGGTGGATAAACTCAAAACCCTGCCGCAGCTCGCCGACGTCAGCAGCGACTGGCAGGACAAAGGGCTGGCGGCGTACGTGAACGTCAACCGCGACGCCGCCAGCCGTCTGGGCATCACCATGGCGGACGTGGATAACGCCCTGTACAACGCCTTCGGTCAGCGTCTGATCTCCACCATCTACACCCAGGCGAACCAGTACCGCGTGGTGCTGGAGCACAACACCGACAACACGCCCGGCCTGGCGGGGCTGGACTCGGTGCGCCTGACCAGCAAAGATGGCGGCATTGTGCCGCTGAACGCTATCGCCACGGTGGAAGAACGCTATACCCCGCTGTCGATTAACCATCTGGATCAGTTCCCGTCCACCACCATCTCCTTTAACGTGCCGGACAATTACTCTCTGGGTGAAGCGGTGGAGGCCATTCAGGCGGCGGAAAAAGCGGTAAGCTTCCCGGCTGATATTCAGACCCAGTTCCAGGGCAGCACCCTGGCGTTCCAGGCCGCGCTGGGCAACACCATCTGGCTGATCGTGGCGGCGGTCGTGGCGATGTACATCGTGCTCGGCGTGCTGTACGAAAGCTTTATCCACCCGATCACCATCCTCTCTACCCTGCCGACGGCGGGCGTGGGGGCACTGCTGGCATTAATGCTGGCGGGCAGCGAGCTGGACGTGATTGCCATCATCGGTATCATCTTGCTCATCGGGATCGTGAAGAAAAACGCCATCATGATGATCGACTTCGCCCTGGCCGCCGAGCGCGAGCAGGGCATGTCGCCGCGCGATGCGATTTTCCAGGCCTGCCTGCTGCGTTTTCGCCCCATCCTGATGACCACGCTGGCCGCCCTGCTGGGCGCGCTGCCGCTGATGCTCAGCACGGGCGTCGGCGCGGAGCTGCGCCGTCCGCTGGGTATCGGCATGGTCGGCGGTCTGCTGGTGAGCCAGGTGCTGACGCTGTTCACCACGCCGGTGATCTACCTGCTGTTTGACCGCCTGGCGCTGTGGACCAAAAGCCGCTTCCCGAAACGTGAAGAGGAGGCATAAGTGAAGTTTTTCGCCCTCTTCATTTATCGCCCGGTGGCGACGATTTTAATCTCGCTCGCCATTACCCTCTGCGGCGTGCTGGGCTTCCGGCTGCTGCCGGTGGCCCCCCTGCCGCAGGTGGACTTCCCGGTGATCATGGTCAGCGCCTCGCTGCCGGGCGCCTCGCCGGAAACCATGGCCTCGTCCGTTGCCACGCCGCTGGAGCGTTCGCTCGGGCGGATTGCGGGGGTCAACGAGATGACCTCCAGCAGCTCGCTGGGCAGCACGCGCATTATTCTCGAATTTAGCTTTGACCGGGATATCAACGGCGCGGCGCGCGACGTGCAGGCGGCCATCAATGCCGCACAGAGCCTGCTGCCGAGCGGGATGCCGAGCCGTCCGACCTACCGCAAGGCCAACCCGTCCGACGCGCCGATCATGATCCTGACGCTGACCTCGGATACGTATTCGCAGGGGCAGCTGTACGATTTTGCGTCTACCCAGCTGGCGCAGACAATCTCACAAATTAACGGCGTCGGCGACGTGAGCGTCGGGGGGAGTTCCCTGCCCGCGGTGCGCGTGGGGTTAAACCCGCAGGCGCTGTTTAACCAGGGCGTGTCGCTGGACGACGTGCGCTCCGCCATCAGCAACGCCAACGTGCGTAAACCGCAGGGGGCGATTGAGGACAACAGCCACCGCTGGCAGATCCACACCAACGACGAGCTGAAAACCGCGGCGGAATATCAGCCGCTCATTATTCACTACAACAACGGCGCGGCGGTGCGCTTAAGCGACGTGGCCAGCGTCACCGACTCGGTGCAGGACGTACGCAACGCCGGAATGACCAACGCCAAGCCGGCGATTCTGCTGATGATCCGCAAGCTGCCGGAAGCGAACATTATCGAGACAGTGAACAGCATTCGCGCCCGTCTCCCGGAGCTGCAGGAGACCATCCCGGCAGCAATCGATCTGCAAATTGCTCAGGATCGCTCCCCGACCATTCGCGCCTCGCTGGAAGAGGTGGAGCAAACGCTGGTGATTTCCGTCGCGCTGGTGATCCTGGTGGTCTTCCTGTTCCTGCGATCCGGCCGCGCGACGCTGATCCCGGCGGTGGCCGTGCCGGTCTCGCTGATCGGCACCTTTGCCGCCATGTATCTGTGCGGGTTTAGCCTCAACAACCTGTCGCTGATGGCCCTGACGATTGCCACCGGCTTCGTGGTGGATGACGCCATCGTGGTGCTGGAAAACATTTCCCGCCATCTGGAAGCAGGCGTGAAACCGCTGCAGGCCGCGCTGCAGGGCACGCGCGAGGTGGGCTTTACGGTGCTCTCCATGAGCCTGTCGCTGGTGGCGGTCTTTCTGCCGCTGCTGCTGATGGGCGGGCTGCCGGGCAGGCTGCTGCGCGAATTTGCCGTCACCCTTTCGGTGGCTATCGGCATCTCGCTGATTATCTCGCTGACGCTCACGCCAATGATGTGCGGCTGGATGCTCAAGCGCAGCAAGCCGCACTCGCAGCCGCGCCGCAAAGGCTTTGGCCGCGTGCTGATGGCAATGCAGGAGGGCTACGGCAAATCGCTGAAGTGGGTGCTGAACCACACAAGGCTGGTCGGCCTGGTGCTGATCGGCACCATCGTGCTCAACGTGTGGCTGTATATTTCCATCCCGAAAACCTTTTTCCCGGAGCAGGATACCGGCGTGCTGATGGGCGGCATTCAGGCGGACCAGAGCATTTCCTTCCAGGCGATGCGCGGCAAGCTGCAGGACTTTATGAAGATCATTCGGGAAGACAAAGCCGTGGATAACGTCACTGGCTTTACCGGCGGGTCGCGCGTCAACAGCGGGATGATGTTTATTACCCTGAAACCGCGCGGCGAGCGCAACGAAACCGCCCAGCAGGTGATTGACCGCCTGCGGGTGAAGCTTGCCAAAGAGCCGGGGGCCAACCTGTTTTTGATGGCCGTTCAGGATATCCGCGTCGGCGGGCGACAGGCGAACGCCAGCTATCAGTACACGTTACTCTCGGACGACTTAGCCGCCCTGCGCGAGTGGGAGCCGAAGATCCGCAAGGCGCTGGCCGCCCTGCCCCAACTGGCGGACGTAAACTCCGATCAGCAGGACAACGGTGCCGAGATGGCTCTGACCTACGACCGTGAAACCATGTCGCGGCTGGGCATTAACGTTGAAGCCGCCAACAGCCTGCTGAACAACGCCTTCGGCCAGCGCGAGATCTCCACCATCTACCAGCCGATGAACCAGTACAAGGTGGTGATGGAGGTTGACCCGCGCTACACCCAGGACATCAGCGCCCTGGATAAAATGTTTGTGATCAACAACGACGGCAAGGCGATTCCGCTCTCGTACTTTGCCAGCTGGCAGCCTGCCAACGCGCCGCTGTCGGTGAACCATCAGGGGCTGTCGGCGGCGTCGACCATCTCCTTTAACCTGCCCGCCGGTTCGTCACTTTCCGAGGCCAGCGACGCAATCAACCGCGCGATGACGCAGCTTGGCGTGCCGTCCACCGTGCGCGGCAGCTTTGCCGGGACCGCGCAAGTATTCCAGGAGACGATGAACTCGCAGGTGATTTTAATTCTGGCCGCCATCGCTACGGTCTATATTGTGCTGGGCGTGCTGTATGAAAGCTACATGCACCCGCTGACCATCCTTTCGACGCTGCCGTCGGCGGGCGTGGGGGCACTGCTGGCGCTGGAGCTGTTCGGCGCGCCGTTCAGCCTTATCGCACTCATCGGGATCATGCTATTGATCGGCATCGTGAAGAAAAACGCCATCATGATGGTGGACTTCGCGCTGGACGCCCAGCGCAACGGCAACCTCTCGCCGCAAGAGGCCATCTTCCAGGCCTGCCTGCTGCGCTTTCGTCCGATCATGATGACCACCCTGGCGGCGCTGTTTGGCGCGCTGCCGCTGGTGATCTCGGGCGGCGACGGTTCCGAACTGCGCCAGCCGCTGGGGATCACCATTGTCGGCGGCCTGGTGATGAGCCAGCTGCTGACGCTGTACACCACGCCGGTGGTCTATCTGTTCTTCGACCGCCTGCGGCTGCGCTTTTCACGTAAAAACAGAGAAACGGTAAACGGGTAAATGACAGAGCTTCCCAGCAACGTTCGCTGGCAATTATGGATAGTCGCCTTCGGCTTCTTTATGCAGTCGCTGGATACGACCATCGTCAACACCGCCCTCCCCTCCATGGCGAAAAGCCTCGGGGAGAGCCCGCTGCATATGCACATGGTGATTGTCTCCTACGTGCTGACGGTTGCCGTGATGCTGCCCGCCAGCGGCTGGCTGGCCGATAAGGTCGGCGTGCGGAATATCTTCTTTACCGCCATCGTGCTGTTTACCTCCGGCTCGCTATTTTGCGCGCAGGCCAACACCCTCGACCAGCTGGTCATGGCGCGCGTGCTGCAGGGCATCGGCGGGGCGATGATGGTGCCCGTCGGGCGACTAACGGTGATGAAGATTGTACCGCGCGAGCAGTACATGGCGGCGATGACCTTTGTCACCCTGCCCGGCCAGGTGGGGCCGCTGCTTGGGCCTGCGCTGGGCGGTATGCTGGTGGAGTACGCCTCCTGGCACTGGATCTTCTTAATCAATCTGCCGGTGGGCATCATCGGCGCCATCGCTACCCTGACGCTGATGCCGAACTACAAAATGCAGACCCGGCGCTTTGATTTCTTCGGCTTTATTCTGCTGGCGGCGGGCATGGCCACGCTTACCCTGGCACTCGACGGGCAAAAGGGGCTGGGGATTTCGACCCTGATGCTCGGGTTGCTGGTGGTTATCGGCATTTCCACCATTGCAGGGTATTTGTGGCATGCTCGCGGCAATGACCAGGCGCTGTTCAGCCTGAACTTGTTTAAAAACCCTACCTACCGTCTCGGGCTGTTCGGCAGCTTTGCCGGACGCGTCGGCAGCGGCATGCTGCCGTTTATGACGCCCGTGTTTCTGCAAATTGGCATGGGCTTTTCGCCATTCCACGCGGGCCTGATGATGATCCCAATGGTGCTGGGCAGCATGGGGATGAAGCGGATGGTGGTGCAGGTGGTGAACCGCTTTGGCTACCGTCACGTGCTGGTGGCCGCCACGCTGGGGCTGGCGCTGGTCAGCCTGCTGTTTATGGCCGTGGCGCTGATGGGCTGGTACTACGTCCTGCCGCTGGTGCTGTTCTGCCAGGGGATCATCAACTCCATGCGCTTCTCGTCGATGAATACCCTGACGCTGAAGGACCTGCCGGACGATCTGGCGAGCAGCGGCAACAGCCTGCTGTCGATGATTATGCAGCTCTCCATGAGCGTGGGCGTGACGATCGCGGGGTTGCTGCTCGGCATGTACGGCCAGCACCATCTCAGCGTCGACACGCCGGTGGCGCATCAGGTCTTTATGTATACCTACCTCAGCATGGCGGTCATCATCGCCCTGCCCGCGTTCATCTTCGCCCGCGTGCCGGATGATACCAGCAAGAACGTCGTGATTAGGCGCGGCAAAAGGAGTGGCTCATGAAATTCTGGCGTCCGGGAATTACCGGCAAGCTCTTTCTGGCGATTTTTGCCACCTGTATCGTTTTGCTGATCACCATGCACTGGGCGGTGCGCATCAGCTTTGAGCGCGGCTTTATTGATTACATCAAGCATGGCAATGAGCAACGTTTGCAGGGCTTAAGCGATGCGCTGAGTGAACAGTACGCCCAGCACGGCAACTGGCGTTTTCTGCGCAACAATGATCGCTTTATTTTCCAGATTCTGCGCTCGCTGGAGCACGATACCGGTGACGACCGTCCGGGCCCGGGCATGCCGCCGCACGGCTGGCGCACCCAGTTCTGGGTGATCGACCAGGACATGCGCCCCCTGGTTGGCCCGCGCGCGCCGATACCGCCGGACGGCACCCGTCGGGCGATTAAAGTGAATAACGCGACCGTCGGCTGGGTGATCGCCTCGCCGGTGGAGCGCCTGACGCGCAACACCGACATCAACTTTGACCGCCAGCAGCGCCGGACCAGCTGGCTGATTGTCGCCCTCTCCACGCTACTCGCCGCGCTCGCCACCTTCCCGCTGGCGCGCGGTCTGCTCGCCCCGGTGAAACGGCTGGTGGAGGGCACGCACAAGCTGGCCGCGGGGGATTTCACCACCCGCGTCGATACCCGCAGCCAGGACGAACTGGGCAAGCTGGCGCAGGACTTTAACCAGCTCGCCAGCACGCTTGAAAAAAACCAGCAGATGCGCCGCGACTTTATGGCCGATATCTCGCACGAGCTGCGTACGCCGCTGGCGGTGCTGCGCGGCGAACTGGAGGCCATTCAGGACGGCGTGCGCCAGTTTACGCCGGAATCGGTGGCCTCTCTGCAGGCGGAGGTGGGCACGCTCACCAAGCTGGTGGACGATCTCCACCAGCTCTCCATGTCCGACGAAGGCGCGCTGGCCTACCAGAAGGCGCCCGTAGACGTCATTAACGTGCTGGAAGTAGCGAGCGGCGCCTTCCGCGAACGCTTTGCCAGTCGCAACCTGAAAATCGACCTCTCCCTGCCGGACAGCGCGGTGGTGTTTGGCGACAAAGATCGGCTGATGCAGCTGTTCAACAACCTGCTGGAAAACAGCCTGCGCTACACCGACAGCGGCGGCGGGCTGCATATCTCCGGCAGGCAGGACAACGGGCGCTTTGCCCTCACCTTCGCGGATTCCGCCCCCGGCGTGCAGGACGCGCAGCTGGAAAAACTGTTTGAACGTTTTTACCGTACCGAAGGCTCCCGCAATCGCGCCAGCGGCGGCTCCGGCCTGGGGCTGGCGATTTGCGTTAACATCGTCGAGGCGCATAATGGCACGATCCGCGCCGCCCATTCGCCTTTTGGCGGGGTTAGCATTACAGTAGAGTTACCTCTGGAACGGGATTTATCGAGAGAAGTATGACCGAGTTACCGATTGACGAAAACACGCCGCGCATTTTGATCGTCGAAGACGAACCCAAGCTGGGACAGCTGCTGATCGACTATTTACGCGCGGCCAGCTATGCCCCGTCACTGATCGGCCACGGCGACCAGGTGCTGCCCTACGTGCGCCAGACCCCGCCGGACCTGATCCTGCTGGATTTAATGCTGCCAGGGGTAGATGGATTGACCCTGTGCCGGGAAATTCGTCGCTTCTCCGACGTACCGATCGTCATGGTCACCGCCAAAATTGAAGAGATTGACCGCCTGTTGGGGCTCGAAATCGGCGCTGACGATTATATCTGCAAACCCTACAGCCCGCGTGAAGTGGTCGCCCGCGTGAAAACCATTCTGCGCCGCTGCAGGCCGCAGCGCGAGCTTCAGGTGCTGGACGCCGAAAGTCCGCTGATTGTGGATGAAAGCCGCTTCCAGGCGAGCTGGCGCGGCAAGCTGCTGGACCTGACGCCTGCTGAGTTCCGCCTGCTGAAAACCCTCTCCCACGAGCCGGGAAAAGTCTTCTCCCGCGAACAGCTGCTGAACCATCTGTATGACGATTACCGCGTGGTGACCGACCGCACCATCGACAGCCACATCAAAAACCTGCGCCGCAAGCTGGAGGCGCTGGACGCCGAGCAGTCGTTTATCCGCGCGGTGTATGGCGTGGGGTATCGCTGGGAAGCGGATGCGTGCAGGATTGCCTAGTGAGCCGCTAGTCAATCCAGGCCGGGTAAGGCGAAACCGCCACCCGGCACAATAACTTTACCTCCCTGCCCCGCAGCGCTACAATGCCCGCCCTTAATGTGGGGGATCTCCCCTTACCGCTGCACCAGGTGCACGCGGATCTGACCTGTCATCAGAACGAGAACAAACATGTTTAAACCGGAACTCCTTTCCCCGGCGGGAACGCTGCAAAATATGCGTTACGCTTTCGCCTATGGCGCCGACGCCGTGTATGCGGGCCAGCCGCGCTACTCGTTGCGCGTGCGTAACAACGAATTCAACCACGAGAACCTGCAGCTCGGCATCAACGAGGCGCACGCTCTGGGTAAAAAATTCTACGTGGTGGTCAACATCGCGCCGCACAACGCCAAGCTGAAAACGTTCATCCGTGACCTGAAGCCGGTGGTGGATATGGGGCCGGACGCGCTGATCATGTCGGACCCGGGTTTAATCATGCTGGTTCGGGAGAACTTCCCGGAGATGGATATTCACCTCTCCGTACAGGCTAACGCCGTCAACTGGGCGACGGTGAAATTCTGGAAGCAGATGGGGCTGACCCGCGTCATCCTGTCCCGCGAGCTTTCGCTGGAAGAGATCGAAGAGATCCGCACCCAGGTGCCGGATATGGAAATCGAAATCTTCGTTCACGGCGCGCTGTGCATGGCCTACTCCGGCCGCTGCCTGCTCTCAGGCTATATCAACAAGCGCGACCCGAACCAGGGCACCTGCACCAACGCCTGCCGCTGGGAATATAACGTCCAGGAAGGCAAAGAGGACGACATCGGCAACATCGTCCACAAGCACGAGCCGATCCCGGTGACTAACGTCGAGCCAACGCTGGGCATCGGCGCGCCAACCGACAGCGTGTTTATGATTGAAGAAGCCAAACGTCCGGGCGAGTACATGACCGCCTTTGAAGACGAGCACGGCACCTACATCATGAACTCGAAAGATCTGCGCGCCATCGCCCACGTCGAGCGCCTGACCCAGATGGGCGTGCACTCCCTGAAGATTGAAGGCCGCACCAAATCCTATTACTACTGCGCGCGTACCGCACAGGTGTACCGTAAAGCCATCGACGATGCGGCTGCCGGTAAACCGTTCGATACCAGCCTGCTGGAAACGCTGGAAGGCCTGGCGCACCGCGGCTATACCGAAGGCTTCCTGCGCCGTCATACCCACGACGACTACCAGAACTACGAGCACGGCTACTCCGTTTCCGAGCGCCAGCAGTTTGTCGGTGACTTCACCGGCGAGCGCAAAGGCGCGCTGGCGGCCGTGGCGGTGAAAAACAAGTTTACCAAAGGCGACAGCCTGGAGCTGATGACCCCGCAGGGCAACATGAACTTCACGCTGGAGCATCTGGAAAACGGCAAAGGCGAAGCGATTGAGGTCGCGCCGGGCGACGGGCACACCGTCTGGCTGCCGGTTCCGGAAGAGGTGGAGCTGAAGTTCGCGCTGCTGATGCGTAACTTCAACGGTGAAAGCACCCGAAACCCACACGGCAAATAGTCAATCAGGGAAATTTTTTCGCGCTGGGATAATTCTTAGAATCGGATCACATACCGCTTCGTTCAATACGGGTATTATCCCCCCGCTGAAAAACATAACCCATAAATGCTAGCTGTACCAGGAACCACCTCCTTAGCCTGCGTAATCTCCCTTACGCGGGCTTATTTTTTGCCTTCTCTCTCCTCAACCCAGGCAATGAGTTCGTCGATTTGCTTCTCTGAGAACACGGCGATCCCATGCTCTGCGAGCAACGATGCCGCAACCCCCCTCCCCGCTTTCTGTATACCGCGAAACGATCCGTCATAAATAAACTCACTGCCGCACGTTGGGCTGCCATCGGTTAACAATGCAGCGCTACACCCCGACGCCTGAGCAGCGCGTAGCGCGAGCCAGGCTGCAAGCTGATAATGTGCGGTCACGTCCTGCCCGGTATTTTCCATAATTCTGGCTTGCCCGAGCATCACGTTTTTCCCATCAGCAGACATAATCTCTGCCGGTGGACGAGGCACAGGCAACCCGGCTGCAAGCTCTGGGCAGTGGATAACCAGACGTTGTTCCTGTTGCCAGCGAGCGAGTTGCTCGTTCATTCGCGCTTTTTCACTTCCGTTATAACGGACCCTGAAGCCCATCAGGCACGCGCTTACCAAAATTTTATTCATCATCACTTTCCTGTGATTACATTAATCTCATCGCTGAAGTGTAACGCGCTTTTGTGCCTGTTTTGTTCCTTTCATCCTGTTCTTACCCGCTTTTTCCCTCTCTGCTATACACTCTTACTAACGCTAAAAAAGGGAGCAGCGCGGATGGCAACCTATCCAGACAGTTTATTGATTCTCAACGGCAAAAGTGCAGGCAACGATCTGCTGCGTCAGGCCATTCAGGGTTTGCGTGACGACGGCGCGCGCATCCACGTAAGAGTAACATGGGAAAAAGGCGACGCGGCACGCTATATCAATGAAGCCCTCGGGCTTGGCGTTGAGACCATCATTTCCGGCGGCGGCGATGGCACCATCAATGAGATCGCGTCAGCGCTGATCGACCTGCCCCCGGCAGACCGCCCGGTGATGGGCATTTTACCGCTCGGCACCGCCAATGATTTTGCCACCAGCGCCGGGATCCCCGAGGCGTTAGAGAAAGCGCTTCAGCTGGCGATCCTCGGTAAAGCGACCGCGGTAGATATTGCGCAGGTGAATGACAAAACCTGCTTTATTAATATGGCCACCGGCGGGTTCGGCACGCGCATCACCAGCGAAACGCCGGAAAAACTCAAGGCTGCGCTGGGCGGCGTGTCGTATCTGATCCACGGTCTGATGCGCATGGATACCCTCAAGCCTGACCGCTGCGAAATTCGCGGCGAAGATTTCCAGTGGCAGGGCGACGCGCTGGTGATTGGCATCGGTAATGGTCGTCAGGCCGGCGGCGGGCAGCAGCTGTGCCCGGAGGCGCTGATCAATGACGGTCAGCTACAGCTGCGGATTTTCACGGGTGACGGCCTGCTGCCCGCGCTGTTTACCACGCTGACGCAGCCGGAAGAGAGTCCGAATATCATTGACGGGAAATCGGCGTGGTTTGAGGTAAATGCCCCTCATGGGATGACCTTTAACCTCGACGGGGAACCGCTCAGCGGGACGCAGTTCCGCATTGAGGTGTTGCCCGGCGCGCTGCAGTGTCGGTTGCCGCCAGACTGTGTGCTTTTGCGCTGATGGTATTGCCGGGTGGCGGCTACGCCTTACCCGGCCTACGCTTCGCCCTCAGGTCAGGCAATCGTGACTTTGCTGTCCAGATAAACGTCCTGTACTGCATTGATCAGCTTCACGCCGTCAGCCATCGATTTCTTAAACGCCTTACGGCCAAGGATCAGCCCCATGCCGCCCGCGCGTTTGTTGATAACCGCAGTACGCACCGCGTCTGACAGGTCAGTATCGCCGCCCGCCGCGCCGCCGGAGTTAATCAGCCCTGCGCGGCCCATGTAGCAGTTCGCCAGCTGGTAGCGCACCAGGTCGATCGGGTTATCGCTGGTCAGCTTGCTGTAAACGCGGTCATCGGTGTAACCAAAGTTCACTGCTTTATATCCGCCATTATTCTCGGCCATTTTCTGCTTCACGATATCCGCGCCGATGGTCGCCGCCAGATGGTTCGCCTGCCCGGTCAGGTCGGCCGACACGTGGTAATCTACGCCGTCTTTTTTGAACGCCGAGTTACGCAGATACGCCCACAGCACGGTCACCATACCCAGCTCGTGCGCGCGCTCAAACGCCGCAGAGATCTCTTCAATCTGACGACGAGACTGTTCTGAGCCGAAATAGATGGTCGCCCCAACGGCAACCGCCCCCATATTGAACGCCTGCTCGACGCTGGCATAGAGCGTCTGGTCATATTCGGTGGGGTAGCTCAGGGTTTCATTGTGGTTCAGCTTCACGAGGAACGGAATGCGGTGGGCATAGCGACGCGAGACGGAGGCCAGCACGCCGTAGGTGGACGCCACGCAGTTACAGCCCGCTTCAATCGCCAGCTCAACAATGTTCTTGGGATCGAAATAGAGCGGATTCGCCGCGAAGGAGGCGCCCGCCGAGTGCTCAACGCCCTGGTCTACCGGCAGAATAGAGAGATATCCGGTGCCGCCGAGCCGACCGGTGTTATAGAGCGTCTGCATATTTCTTAGCACGGCAGGCGGACGGTTGTTATCGACCATCACGCGGTCAACGTAGTCATGACCAGGCAGATACAGCTGGTCGGCTGGAATGGTCATACAACGATGCTGTAAAAGGCTGTCGGCGTCTTTGCCAAGCAACTGCGCAATATCAGTCATGTGATACTCCCGTAAGTTCGACGTCATGTCGGTGTGCGTTTATCCAGTCCCATCTTTTATGGGCAGACTAAGCCTGGTACCGACTTAACAGATTTTCCACCCTTTGCAATTTTTTTCAGCACAATCTGCTGGCTCGATTCGTGTACAACAAAACTGTTACATTGATCAAACAATCGCCACAAAGGTATTTAAAAGGTATTATTGAATGGTATGTTAAAGGCGTACCCTCTCTGACATGCAGGATTAAAAAATGAAAACGAAAGTCCAACTGTCATTCATGATGTTTGTTGAATGGTTTATCTGGGGCGCGTGGTTTGTGCCGCTGTGGCTGTGGCTGAGCAAAAGCGGTTTTACCGCCGGGGAAATCGGCTGGTCTTATGCCTGTACCGCCATTGCCGCTATCCTCTCCCCAATTCTGGTCGGATCGCTGACGGACCGCTTCTTCGCCGCACAGAAAGTACTGGCGGTGCTGATGTTTGCCGGCGCGATTCTGATGTACTTCGCGGCACAGCAAACCCAGTTCAGCACCTTCTTCCCGCTGCTGCTGGTTTACTCCCTGACCTACATGCCCACCATCGCGCTGACCAACAGCATTGCCTTCGCGAACGTGGACGACGTCGAGGCCGACTTCCCGCGTATCCGCGTGATGGGCACCCTCGGCTGGATAGCCTCCGGTCTGGCGTGCGGCTTCCTGCCGCAGATGCTGGGCTATAGCGATATTTCCGATACCAATATTCCCCTGCTCATGACCGCCGCCAGCTCCGCCCTGCTCGGCGTGTTTGCCCTCTTCCTGCCGAACACACCGCCAAAAAGTACCGGCAAGCTGGACTTTAAAGTGATGCTGGGGCTGGACGCGCTGATCCTGCTGCGCGACAGAAACTTCCTCGTGTTCTTCTTCTGCTCGTTCCTGTTCGCCATGCCGCTGGCCTTCTACTACATTTTCGCCAACGGCTATCTCACTGAAGTGGGGATGAAAAACGCCACCGGCTGGATGACGCTCGGCCAGTTCTCTGAAATCTTCTTTATGCTGGCGCTGCCGTTCTTTACCAAACGCTTTGGTATTAAGAAGGTCTTGCTGCTGGGTCTGATTACCGCCGCCATCCGCTACGGGTTCTTCGTTTACGGCGGTGCGGAACAATACTTCACCTACGCCCTGCTGTTCCTCGGCATTCTGCTGCACGGCGTGAGCTACGACTTCTACTACGTCACCGCATATATCTACGTGGATAAAAAAGCGCCGGTGCATATGCGCACCGCCGCGCAGGGCCTGATTACGCTCTGCTGTCAGGGCTTTGGTAGCCTGCTGGGTTACCGCCTGGGCGGCGTGATGATGGAAAAAATGTTCGCCTACAAAGAGCCGGTGAATGGGCTGACCTTCAACTGGGCCGGAATGTGGACATTTGGCGCGATCATGATTGCCGTGATTGCCGTGCTGTTTATGCTGTTTTTCCGCGAATCGGACAAAGAGATCGCTGCAATTGCGGTGGTTGATGGCGATGCCGCGCTGACACAAGGGGAAGTTAAATGAAACAAGAACGTATTCTCGGTGCCCTTTACGGGCAGGCATTAGGGGATGCGATGGGCATGCCGTCGGAACTGTGGCCGAGAAAGCGCGTCAAGGCGCACTTCGGCTGGATCGACCGCTTTTTACCCGGCCCGGCAGAAAATAACGCGGCCTGCTATTTCAGGCAGGCAGAGTTTACAGACGATACCTCAATGGCGCTGTGCCTGGCCGATGCGATCATCGAGTGCGACGGGGAGATTAACGCAGACGTTATCGGCAAGCATATCCTGAACTGGGCGCTCGATTTCGACGCGTTCAACAAGAACGTGCTTGGCCCCACTTCCAAAATCGCGCTGAATGCGATTCGTGACGGGAAGCCGGTCAGCGCGCTGGAAAACAACGGCGTGACCAACGGGGCGGCGATGCGCGCCTCCCCGCTGGGCTGTCTCCTTCCGGCGACGCGGCTGGAACACTTTGTTGAACAGGTGGCGCAGGCCTCCAGCCCGACCCATAAATCGGACCTCGCGATTGCCGGCGCGGTGGTGATGGCCTGGGCGGTTTCCCGCGCCATCGACGGCGAAAGCTGGCAGAACATCGTTGATGCCCTGCCGGGGATCGCCCGCTATGCGCAGGAGATGAAAACCACCACCTTCAGCGCGTCGCTGGCGGCACGTATTGAGCTGGCGCTTAAGACCGTACGGGAAGCCAACGGTATTGAGTCCGCCAGCGAGCAGGTTTATCAGCTGATTGGCGCGGGAACCAGCACCATTGAGTCCGTTCCGGCGGCCATTGCGATGGTGGAACTGGCAGGAACCGACCCGAACCGCTGCGCCATCTTATGCGCCAATCTGGGCGGTGATACGGACACTATTGGCGCCATGGCGACGGCCATCTGCGGCGCGCTCCACGGCGTGCAGGCGATTGATCCGGCGCTCAAAGCCGAACTCGACGCCGTCAACCAGCTCAACTTCGGCCATTATTGCGAGAAACTGCTGCGCTTCAGGGAGCAAAGGGAGGGCGTATGAAGGCATTTGCTCAACGTCTCGAAAATCTGCACGCCACGCGCCCGGTGACGGTGCTGGGCGCCGCGGTGATTGACGTCATCGCCGACGCCTACGCCCTGCCCTGGCGCGGGTGCGATATCGAACTTAAGCAGCAGGGCGTTAATATTGGCGGCTGCGCGCTGAACATTGCCATCGCCCTGAAACGCCTCGGGATCGCCGCGCAAAATGCCCTTCCCGTCGGCCATGGCGTGTGGGCGGATATTATCCGCAACGCCATGGCGAAGCAGGATCTGCACAGCGCCGTAGAGGCTGAAACCGGCGACAACGGCTGGTGTCTGGCGCTGGTAGAGCCTGACGGCGAGCGCACCTTTATGTCCTTTAGCGGCGTGGAAAACCAGTGGCAGCAGCGCTGGCTGGATGCGCTTCACGTTCCGCAAAACAGCCTGGTTTATCTCTCCGGCTACCAGCTGGCCTCGCCGTGCGGCGAGCTGCTGACAGGCTGGCTGGAGGGATTACAGGACGTGACGGCCTTTATCGATTTCGGCCCACGCATCGCGGATGTTCCTGATGCGCTGATGGAGAGAATCATGGCCTGCAGGCCAATCGTGTCGCTCAATCGTCAGGAAGCGGGGCTCGCGGCTGAAAGACTGGGTGTGGAGGCTGAAAACCTGGGTGAAGTGTGGCAGCAGCGCTTTGGCGCCGCGCTGATCGTGCGCCATGATAAAGACGGTGCTACGTGGTATGACGGTGACGCCTCGGGCGTTGTTCCGGCGTTTCCGGCGACGGTTGTGGATACCATTGGTGCAGGCGACAGCCACGCGGGCGGCACGCTGGCCGGGCTGGCTGCGGGATGGTCACTGGCAGATGCCGTTCTGCTGGGGAATGCCGTGGCGTCATGGGTGGTCAGCCACCGCGGCGGCGATTGCGCCCCGACGCGCGAGGCACTACTCCTCGCACACAAAGACGTATAGATCGCTGCGACAGTAGCTGATGCTGTACTCAATCGGCCGGTGCTGCTGGTCAAGCGCGACCTGCTTGATCACCAGCACCGGTATTTTTTCATCCATCTTAATGTGCGTCTGAAACTCGCTGTCGGGCATGCGGGCGCTCACCCTTGAGCGGGTGCGCTGCGGGTAGATATTCTGACTGCGGAAGTAGTCATAGAGCGAAATGCCAATCGCATCCGGGTCGGGAATTAACCCGACGGGGACCCAGGACTCTTCAATCGACACCGCATCGTCATCGACATAGCGAATGCGCTTGAGCAAAAAGACCTCGCTGTCCGGGGAGATCGACAGGTGGTTGGCCACCTCTTCCGGACACTTCACCACCCGCTTGTTGACCCAGAGCGTATTCGGCTTCTTGCCGCGCAGCACCACCTGCTGGGAAAAACCGCGCGCCTCTTTCAGCGAATATTCGAAGATATTGTTGATTTGCGTGCCATAGCCACGGGCGCGCGTCACCACGCCCTCTTCTTCCAGCGCCTGCATCGCTTTACGCACGGTAATGCGCGACACCCCGGTCAACTGGCTCAGATCGCGCTCGCCGGGCAAAATATTCCCGTGCTCCAGCACCCCGCTGCGCACCGCGTTTTTTACCGTTTCGGCAAACTTCAGGTACAGCGGCGTGTTATCGGGCGCGGCGATCCGTTCATTCAGTTGAGCGATTAACCGGGTATGCGCTTGTTCCATCTCTGTTTTCTCAGGCGTGATGTATTCTGCCAGTATACTGGCTTACCACCATGCATGAAAATGGTGTACCGGCCCAATACCGTGACCGACTTCCAGAGTATCGGCTTTTGCCAGCGCCGCCGAGAGCCAGGCTTTTGCTTCGCTAACCGTATCGGCCCAGCTTTCATAACGTGGGCGCAGCGCCGCCAGCGCGGCCGAGAGCGTACAGCCCGTGCCGTGGGTATTTTTGGTCTGCACGCGCGGCGCGGTAAAGCGTACTTCGCCGTCGCGGGTAAAGAGCCAGTCCGGACTTTCCGGATCATCAAGATGCCCGCCCTTCATCAGCACCGCCCCGCAGCCCATCGCCAGCAGCGCATTGCCCTGCTCTTTCATTTCCCGTTCAGTTTGCGCGTGCGGCGCGCCCAGCAGCGCGGCGGCTTCCGGCAGATTGGGCGTGATGAGCGCCACCTGCGGCAGCAGCTTATTGCGCAGCGTCTCGACGGCGGAGGCGGAGAGCAGCGGATCGCCGCTTTTTGCCAGCATGACGGTATCCAGCACCACGTTTTGCACCTGATAGCGCTTAAGCCGTTCGGCCACCGCTTCCACAATGTCCGTTTCGGCCAGCATGCCGATCTTGGTGGTATCAATACGCACGTCGCTGAACACCGAATCCAGCTGCGCGGCAACAAAATCTGGCTCGATGCGGTAGACCGACTGCACGCCGCACGTGTTTTGCGCCACCAGCGCGGTAATCACCGAGCAGCCGTACGCGCCCAGCGCCGAGAAGGTTTTCAGGTCTGCCTGGATACCCGCGCCGCCGCTGGGATCGGTGCCGGCAATGGTCAGGGCGTTAATCCGCTTCATGCCTGCTCCTCCAGCGTGTAGAGCGCGTCGAGGAACGCGCTGGCAAAACTGCCCGGGCCGCGCGAGTGCGCAACGGCCACCGTTCCGGCCCGCTTCATCCATCCGCAGGCGGCGGCGATGTTATCCAGCCGATCACCCGGCAGCGAGCAGCTCGCCGCCACAACGGCAGAGAGCGCGCACCCGGTGCCCACCACGCGCGTCATCAGCGGGTCACCGCCGGTAACCGTTCGGGTGCGTTGCCCGTCCGTGATGTAGTCCACCTCGCCGGTGACCACCACAATCGTATTGATCTGCCGGGCCAGCGCCTGGGCAGCAGGCACCGCGCTGGCGGCGGTATCGGTCGTATCGACGCCGCGCCCGCCCGCGCTCATCCCGGCGAGGGCAAGGATTTCGGAAGCATTGCCGCGAATGGCGGCCGGTTTCAGGGCAAGGATTTGATGGCAAAACCGGGTGCGGAACGCCAGGGCGCCCACGGCAACCGGGTCCAGCGTCCAGGGTTTGCCTGCCGCTACCGCACTTTCAATAGCACGACGCATCGACTGGGCGCGCAGCGCGGTCAGCGTGCCAACGTTAACCAGCAGCGCATCGGCTATCGCGGCAAACTGCTCGGCCTCTTCGGCCTCGATCACCATCGCCGGAGATGCGCCAAGCGCCAGCAAAACGTTGGCCGTAAAGGTTTGTACGACGTCATTGGTCATACAATGGGTCAGCGGAGAACGGGTTCGGAAGTGGTGTAAAACGTGTAAATCGAGCAGGTCAGGCTGCATGGGTTCGCTCCTGCCTTGCGTGAAGAAGCGATGACCGGGAAGGCATCTGACTTCCCTACGCTGGCATTATCCAGATCAGGTAATACGGGTATTTCTCAGCCTTCAATGAAGAAGGGCACCCCGAGTCAAATAAACAAAATCAAAAGCTTGCGATTAACGTCCCGTTAATCGCTGTTCTGGATCATGCCAGCGGGAAGCCAAAGACTCAACCCTAAAAAATGCTCTGTGTGCCAGCTTATGTCCCAGGTTGTGGCTCACAGTACCAAACACCGAACACAAAAAAGGCCGGGTTTCTCCAGCCTCAACAGCACAATTGAAGATGCCTTCACAAACCTATTTACCTAGATATGCTTTTACCTTAGCGGTGCCATTACCAACAGCTCTAACAGCAGCCCTAAGCTGAGATTCAGTAACATCCAACGCTTGGGTCCAATATGCCACTTCCCAAGATTCACTCAAGCTGATGAAACGTTTATCTTCTGGCTGCCGACGCTGTAAGTTATCTGCCATTTGGTTTGTCCTGAGTATTACAAGCTTATGCCTGCACACTACCTATATGACTTCTCTACCACTTCGTAAACGGTCAGTTATCAAACAATTGACACTGGTCATAAAACCAGTAAAAACTTTTTTTTCCGAGCTTGCTAAGCTTGCCGCTTCGCTTCTATCATAACTACTACATATTGTGTTTATTGATATAAAAAATACAATATATCCAAAAATCCATCCCGTGAATAGGTGTTGAAATGGCGAACAATGATAAGCAATCCTCGAAAGATGTAGCTCATCTGGCAGCAGAGACTCTAAACAACCCAAACGCCTCTGCAATTCAGAAAAGTTTAGCGGGTTCGGTGCTATCACAAGCAGGAACAAAAAATCAGACTGGCGCGAACATGGAAGCCAAAGCATCAGCAGCTTTGAAAAACCCACGTTCAAGCGAGGTTATTAAAACCTTAGCTGGTTCGGTTGTTTCTCAATCGAATAAAAAGCGCTAAAAAAGCCGGGATTAACCCGGTTCTCATGTTTTCAGTTTCCGTTGTCGCTGTTCGCTCAAGTAGTACCTAATAGTGCTGTCGAATCCATGCGTATGGATGTGGTCAAGCAGGTTGGAACGACTACACCCCAGCCGACGCGCCAGCGCTGACATGTTGATAATCGCATCATCGCCCTTGCCATCTAGGATCCACTGCATCAGCGGCATGTTGCGAGTAACCATCTATCACTTTGTTACAACTGCTCATTTACTCGCCAGCCCCAAAAACCTACACTTTCATTAAGGATTTCAAAGCAACACAAGGATAAAAATAAATGGCTATTGGTCACTACTTATTCAGGGGCGATAAGACTGTTTGCGGTGGTCGGATTATTGAAGGATGTACCGATCATCAGTTTTTCGATAAAGACATGGCCTGTGAAGGGCATAAAGTGACGTGTGGTAAACATGCGGGTAGATTCCGCATAGTGGGAGGGCTTGAAAACCAAGACATACACGGTAAAAGAGTAGCCGGAACACTGCATAGCCGTAGCTCTTGCCCCTGCAAATCACGTTTTATTCCGTCCATCTTCGACACTTACGAATTTTCTAAAGAACCAGCAAAAGCCGAAACCACCCAATCTCACATCGTTGAATTTCCCGTTCTCCCTGGCCCGATTGCCGCTCCTAAAACTGATAGCTTCGCTGACACCTGTAAACCAACAGATAACCGGCTATTGAAAGGCGTTTACATCTGGACTGAAACAACAAGTGCAGGTCATGCTTTCGTTTCGGTGCATGAGAATAACTCGATCTACCTTTACACCTATGGACGCTATGGACGCACAGACAGAAGCACGCTAACCGGAGATGGGATTTTAGACATCTTCCAAGATGAAGATGCACGGAAGTATTACCGTTACGAACTTTATGAAATGAGTGCTCGTGCATTTCGGATTGATGATGCTGATCCTGAATTAATCCGTAAGTTCTTCGAAAAATTATGGAATAACGGTGTATCACCGATTCAAACACCAAAGATGCAGGACGGCACAATACGTAGAGGCCGCACGATTGATAAGTATGACGTAACTGGGAATAACTGTACTACTCACTCAGTCGAGGGGATCAAGTTTGCTGGTTCAAAGGTATTCGAACACGGTTACACCACCAGGACTACACAGCTACCAATTGAGATAGAAGAAGATTTCACTATCCCGGTATCACTGCAAAGTTACCTTGAAAAAAAGAGTGCAGATTACTCCTCAATGCTCGTCGTCGAGATGACAAGTACGTTCAAGCAGCAGTATCCAAACATTGAGAACAAAAGCCCTCAACCAATTGGGGGAAGTGCAAAAATCCAACAAGTATCGGCTGATTCTGCTGCTGTTGCTGGCTCAATTTCTCCATACTCAGGCGGCACAGTAGGCGGATCGTTGGGAAGTACATACGATGATGAATAAAAAGTTCTGGATCAGGTGGGTTAGCATTGCGCTGATCTGCATAGCGTATTATGTAATCGTGCTGTATTTCGATCTGGTCTTCGCACTTAACTTTTCAGAGACAATGAGCCAAGGCGGGGAGTTTACGCCTTCTCAATTCACGTGGTTTATTAAGGAACTATCGCAAAATCACTCTGATTCAGCGTTGGCCTCCATTGTTGGTTTCGCTGTTTGCGTACCTCTGATTCTGCTCATCTTCAAGAAGGTGAGATGACCGCCAAAGGCTGGAGGTCTCCAGCCTTTTCCCCTTACCCTTTCCCCACTTTTAGATAATAGAAGCATAAAGCCCGTTGGTGGTAAGACAACGCGCGGAGCCGTTAAGATTCCCAACACAAGCCGTCAATCACATAAGAAACTGAGGACAAGGGGAACGTATGCAGGTAGCGCCTAGTGATTTCTGAGGCGCTTTTCTCATGTCCTACCACTTGTTGCAAGTGCGCCAGGTTACCAAACCAACCAGCGAAAAAGGTTTAAATCATGGTATGCCGGAAACTATGCACTAATCGCCGCTGCCCATAATCATCAAGGTACGGAATACCAAGCTGATCTCTAATATCTCCTAAAACTTTGCCGATCTTCGGCATGTTCTTACCCGACACAGGAGAGAAGAATATCTTTTTCTATTGGCGGTTCACAAAATCGAGGAACCCCCACTCGATCAGTTTGGGATGTATCGCCACCTGCCTTGTAGCGTTCTCAGTTTTACCCTGTCCTCCTTGAGCGATCAGGAGATAGTGCCGCTGGCTATCTTCATCAAGTTTGATCTGTGATTTCTCCAGCTTGGCGGTCTCCCCTCTTCTGGCTCCCGTGTACGCCAACAGCAAGGTGATCCACTTCTGCCAGCCATCAGGCTGTTTTCGTGCCCATCCCACAAACTTTCTCATTTCTGCTGCACTGCAAGTTCCAAACCTCGCTTTCGACGGTGCGGCGACTACTCCATCAGTCGGAGATTTAACCAGAATATCTTTATTGTCAGTCAGGAAGGTTTTAAACAGCGATTTGTAAATTTTCAAATGCTTGTGGATAACTCAGCGCCAACCAAATCTTCTGACGGAACATCATCACACCCGATGAGTTGATGAACCGTCATCGGCCGATAAGGCTGCACAACACGCCTAGGCAGGTTTTCTACAACTTCCATCACCTGCTTAATGTCCTGCTTTGTAATCGTGGTTACATCAGTTGATGAACCCAAGACAATCAACAGGATCTCCATAAAGCGCTCATTGGCCTGCGAGATTGCCTTCGTCCAGTTCAGGGCCTTCTCTTTTTTGTACATATTCCAAGCGCCAGCCAGTGTTCATTCTGTTGCTTTAAGCGGTTGCAGAAGTCAGAAAGACGTTGACCAAACTGAGCCGGGTGAATGGTTCCACGTTTGACTAATGGAATGGATGGAAATGCAAATGACATCAAGAGTTGCGCGTGGCTGTGGCTATCTGTCTCTAACGACCGACAGAAATATTTATGACCCGGCAGGCGAAAGCTGACGTAGTAGATCCCGTTACGGATAATGGTGTGATTGATCGGGGTGTGTCATTTTGTTTGTCTCTGAGAGTGACAACATAAAAAATGAAGAGAAAAAACCATGCAAATCTTTGATTCATATCTTAGATGATCGCCGGGACTACGCTGACATTATCCAGATCAGGTAATACGGGTATTTCTCAGCCTTCACGTGGAAGGGCACCCCGAGTCAAAATGCTTTTAAAACAATGATTTATTAAAATCATTGTTCTCAATCAGTGTAACCGTGGCCACAGGGCAGGCGCAAGGAGTTTTGATTTATCACGGCAGCGTTCGCGTTATGAATCTTCCTAAACACTTTTTCGCTAGCATCTTCAACATAAATATTTTTTCCTGGTATATCCCGGAACAAAAATGAGCTGAGTTCATTTTCATTCGAAGCTGACGAAAGGTTCGATAATAAATAATCGGCAAAAACCCATAAATTTACATAAACTGTTATGTGTATTATTAACCCATTTTAATCAAAACACTTAAATACAATTAATGTATTGGTGTTTTATATCTAATTTCACTCTCATCCATTATGAAAGGCTATCTTATTGTATTATAAGATTATTACGCCAGGTCTTTCTGGATCGACTCGTTTAGCTATTCCTGCTATTTATGATTTAGATCAATAATCAAAATTACACATTCATAGATAGTTACTGCACGTTACGAAATAAGTTATCAAACCAAAATTTCCACCGTTAATCGTGAATTAACTCAGATATAACAAGACGTTGTATCTTCCCGCCAGGATAGCGCCCTTACTTTATTTTTTCTTGTAGTGATGATGAGAGCTTTAAAATGAACTATTTAAATACAACAGCTATCGCTGTTTTTGGTTTTGTGTTCGCTGGTTCAATGAATACTGCAAATGCTGCGGAAGTAAACGTAAACCTTGACGATAACGTCAATAATCCAGGTGCTCACATTCAAATTCAGGGTACCGATAAAACCGCCTACAACCTTGATAACATCGAGGGGAGTAACATTAAGCAAGACGGGCAAATCTATAACCTTCAGGGCGATATTGACAGAGCAAATACAGCTATTAATAAAGCACAAGATACAGCTAACACCGCTCAAGATGGCGTAAACGCTAACACTCAAGCTAACGCTATCCTTAATCAGAAAGTCGACGATAACAAAGCAGATCAGACAATCACTGATAACAAACAGAATATATTGATTGATAACACTAATAATAAAGCAGATGCGGCTTTACAAGGCGTTATTACTAACGGTCAAGCAATCATTGATACAAACACAAGAGTAGATAAAGCTGAACTCACCGCTACCAATGCGAACAACAAAGCAGATGCTAACACTCAAGCGCTGGCAGGTAAGGTAGATAAAAGCATTTTCGACGCCGATCAGGATAGACAAGATCACGCCCTTCAGGATGCCTCTGACAAAGCGACTCAGGCATTTAATACGGGCGCTTATGCGCAATTTTTAGCGGTTGATGCACAAACGGTAGCCGCTGCTAACAAAGCTGCTGTTGCTAACGTTCAGTCACGCCAGCAAACGCAGGAAACGACGATTCAGAATCACAGCGCACAATTAGCGAATCATGAATCACGTATTACTGCGTTAGAGAGTCAAAATAACGCTAAGTTCTCTTCTCTGGAGAATCAGCAGAATGAGGATCGCAAGGAATATCGTGCTGGTATCGCTGGCGCTGCTTCTCTTGCTGGTTTGCATTACGTTGATACCGATAACGCGGTTGCCGTCGGTGCTGCCAACTTCAAAGATGCACAAGGTTACGCAGTCGGTTACCGTCATAAGTTCGCTGAGAATATAGCCGCTACCCTCTCTACATCAGGTACATCCAACGGTGATGAAATTGTTGCGGCGTCCGCATCTTACGGATGGTGATTTAACAATATTAAATTAAAATGCCAGCAAACCGCCAATCAGCCAAAAAACTCACCATTGAGTTTAATTAGCTGACTATAACTCAATACATTGCTGCTAGCACAAAAATGACAAAGTACATTTTTATTTCCGCTGTTTTGTATCTCACTTTTATTTTATTAGGGATATGGATCGGCTTGATGTTAGGCACCTATATTTATAATTGTAATTACTGAGGCAATAATGAAAAAGTTAATGATGGTAGCGGCTATATTATCTCTTGCTGCGTGTTCCTCACCAGCTCAACGGATGGCTGATTGTCAAAGCAAAGGAGTGAGTAAAGATGCTTGTTATATTGCAGAGCAAAACCGCACCACAGCCATTAACGCTGCGGCTGAAAAACAGGCTTTAGAGAATGCTGCTCAACTTGCACAGTCAGCGCACAGGCGCCTTCCTGAAGGCTGCACTCAGGTTATGGATGCTGCCGGTCGTTGTGATAGCAAGCCAGCCAAAGTAAGCGGTGATTTAAAAAAGTTATCAGGTGATGCGGATCACGTTATGAATAAGCCTGTCTCTGATGCTGCTGAATATCTGCTTTCGAAAGGCTGGAAGCCAAATAAAGGTTCATGGCACAAGGGTAGCTATATTATGCAGCTGGTTGTCGAAAAAGAGAGAGTTGTAAACGCACAATTATCAAAAATGTGATCTTTGCAGGATGCTACCACCTGATAAGATTTACGTAGCCCCATGTTTATGGGGCTTTGTTTTAGCTCGTTAATAGATTTACTCCAGCTGCCACGCCCCGCCATGAATAAGCGATGCTCCTCCCGTCCAGGCAAATAACGCCAGCTCGCGGCAGTCGGCATCAGGATATATACGGCTGCTGAGGCACGCCTCACCCTCGTTAACAAACACTTCCACGGAAGAGCTATCAAAGAACAAACGAAGATTAAGCGCGTTGCTCAGGTTAAGCGCGACGCTTCGGGTACCGCACAGGCCATACTGCGGATAGTCTCGCTCCAGCACCAGGCGCTGCATCTGCGCATCAACATAAAGGCGTAACCCGTCGCCAAGACGAATGCCGTACTGCTCCGCGCTGCTGTTGGCGCAATCCCACTGCAGAATGACCTCCATCGCATCGCAGTGTTCCACCAGCGTCATCTGCTGGTTATTAAGCGTACTTATCGGGCAGGGGAACCACGCCCCGCGCAGGCTTTCCACTTCTCTGGCTGGCCGCATCTGCAGGCGGTTATCCGCGCTTAGCGTCAGTTCGCGCGGTAAAGAGAGCATGCCAGCCCACCCGTCCTCCTGTTCCGGAAGGGGAGATTCCCACATGTCCAGCCAGCCGATGACGATGCGTCGGCCATCCGGCGTCAGGAAACTTTGCGGCGCATAGAAATCATGCCCGTAGTCCATCTCCACAAATTCACCTTCACGCACAAAAGGCTGACCAGGCTGCCATTCGCCTACCAGATAGCCGCTCTGGAAGAGATTGCGATGTTTAAATCCGTCTGCCGCCAGTCCCTGAGGCGAAAACATCAGCACGCGTTTACCATTGAGAGTGAAAAAGTCCGGGCATTCCCACATATAACCCAGCTCCTTTTCAGCCACCGCGAGCACGCCCCTGTCCTGCCACTCGCGCAGATCGGCAGACCGGTACACACGCACCTGGCCCGTATCCCCCTCTCGCGCGCCAACGACCATGTACCACCACGCCCCTTCACGCCATACCTTCGGATCGCGGAAGTGATGCAGCCCGGGCGGTGTATCAATGACTGTCCCGTGCCGCACAAAATGGATGCCGTCACGGCTGGTTGCCAGGCACTGAACCTGGTAGAGATTAGCCTCATCGCCGGGATCGCCGTGGAATTTGTGGCCGGTGTAGATCAGCGCCAGCGTGTCGCCATCCACCACCGCTGAGCCGGAAAAACAGCCGTTCTTATCGTCTGGCCCTTCCGGGGCCAGCGCGACCGGGAGGTGCTCCCAGCGAACTAAATCTTTGCTGCGCGCATGGCCCCAGTGCATCGGCCCCCACTGGGTCGAATAAGGATGGTGTTGATAAAAGGCGTGATACCAGCCGTCAAACCAGACCAGGCCATTCGGGTCGTTCATCCAGCCAGCGCGCGCAGCGAGGTGGTAACGGGGATACCAGCGCAGGTTAAGCCCTTCGCGCCTGGACTGCAGTTCCTGTTCTGCTTTCGTAATGGAATAGGTCATTTCTCTACTCTTTCGATCAGATGGTGGAAGGTTGCGGCATGAGCGGGTCAGATGAGGACTTGCCCGAGCGCAACAGGAAGATGGATATAAACGTGGTGCTGAAGACCAGTAGCCCCATAATGAAATAGGACTGGGCAAAGCCGTATTTCTCATAGCTGTAGCCTGCGAGCGGTGACAGCACCGAGGCAATCACCGAGCTTGTACAGGCAAAGCCCACAAGATAGAGGGTGGAAGAGAGCCGCTTATCAAAGTGCAGGCTGTTGTATTTAAAGATGGAGACCAGCAGTACGGGCAGCTCCACCGCGTGCAATAGCTTGGTAATGGAGATCAATACCGGCCCCTCAACCAGACCCGATGCCACCATACGCATCGCCATCACCATTCCGGCGAAAATCAGGCCGTTTTTCGCACCGAGTCGATTCACCAGCCACGGGGCGCAGAACATGCCCGCCGCTTCCAGGAAAACCTGGAAGGAGTTGAGATAGCCGTACATGGCGTTTCCTTCCTGCAGCGTCGGGAACTGTGAGGAGAAATAGACCGGGAACTGCTGGTCGTAAACGCCGTAAATACAGGTGCCAATAACGAAAAACACCAGCGCCCAGAAGCGCGGCAGCGTCAACAGGCGTAAGGCATCCTCCAGCGTGACCTTACCGCCGGATACCACCTCCTGCATGGCGTGCGGCGCGGAAGAGACTCTTAGGCGCGCCAGCAACACAAAAAACACCAGCCCGGCGCAGCTCGCCACCGCGAAGTTCAGCTTCGGATTGATGTTGAACAGCAGACCGGCAAAAAAGGTTGCCACCGCCCAGCCAAGGGATCCCCACATCCTCGCCTTGCCAAACTCAAACTGACTCTGGCGGGCCACGCGCTCGGTATAGGATTCCAGTACACCAATCCCGCCGTTAAACGTCAGCCCGATATAAATCCCGCCGAAAATACTGCCGAGCAACACGTTAATCTGCAGCAGATAACCAAACAGCAGGAAGGCCGGACCGGAAAGAATGAGCAGGCTGGTCAGAAACCAGAGCAGGTTTTTTCGCAGGCCGAGTTTGTCCTGAATGAAGCCGTAGCAGATTTGCGCGCACAGCGCGGAGACAGACAGCACGGCATAGATGACCCCCGTATCCCCTGCCTTTAACCCCACCTCCTGGTGAAGCCAGATAGAGAGCAACGAGCCGGAAGATGACCACGTGACAAAAAAGAAAAACAGTAATGCGCTTAATAAAGGGTAGCTGTGAGAGTGATGCGTTTTCATCATGACATTCTCATGTTGGAGTAATGACGCAATGGTAACGTTAACATTTACGTTTTCTCATGCTGTTTGGCTGAAATTTAAGATGTTAATCACGAAAGTTAACGTTAACATTAAGAGAATGAGATCGCGATCAAATATTCATCACTGAGGTAAACATGACCCGGCCTGGGCATCAGCCTTTCTTTTACATCAGCGACTTAGTTGTATACCCTTTCACGCAGAACATTCACGGAGTAAGACAATGGCTTCCCTGAAGGACGTCGCAAAGCTGGCTAACGTATCGCTGATGACGGTCTCCCGCGCGCTGAACAGCCCGGAGCGCCTTAAGCCGGAAACGCTGGCGCGCGTTCAGCTGGCTATCGAGCAGACCAGCTACGTGCCCGATCTGTCCGCCAAGAAAATACGCGGCGCGCATGCCTCGCCTAAAACCATAGGGGTACTGGCGCTCGATACGGTGACGACGCCGTTCTCGGTGGAGATCACGTTGTCTATTGAAGAGACGGCCAGAATGCACGGCTGGAACAGCTTCGTGATGAATATGTTTACCGATGACAATCCGGACGCCATTGTCGACCTTCTCCTCTCTCATCGGCCAGACGGAATTATCTACACCACCATGGGGTTACGTCAGGTTCCTCTCCCGGCCAAACTCCTCACCCTTCCCTGCGTGCTGGCCAACTGCGAAAGCGACGGCGAAAAGGTCGCCAGCTATATTCCCGATGATGAGCAGGGGCAATATACCGCCGTGCGGGCGTTACTCGCGGAGGGTTATCGACGCCCTCTCTGCCTGCATTTACCTGAGGGGCATCTGGCCACAACCCGCCGTCGTCAGGGGCTGGAGCGTGCATGCCGTGAAGCGGGGCTCGATCCGGACAGCCTGGAGCACTGCTATATGGCACTCGGCGATGAGCACTATCGCGACATTCCGGCCGTGTTGCTGGCGCACATGCAGAATGGCATTCCCAGGTTCGACGCCGTTATCTGCGGTAACGATCGTATCGCGTTTATGGTGTACCAGACGCTACTGGGACAAGGGCTTCGTATACCGGACGACGTCGCGGTGATCGGCTATGACAATATGGTGGGCATTGGGGAGTTGTTCCTTCCTCCTCTCACGACGGTACAACTGCCGCACTATGAAATTGGTCGCCTGAGCGCCCTGCATATTATTAACGGTGAAGAACATCAGGAAACCACGCGCGTAGAAAGTCCATTTTTACTGCGTGATTCCGTTGCACAGGTAACGTGAGCACCGTTTTCTGCACCTGCCGGATAAACAGGGAAAGCTTCCCTCCTTTTATGCCGTTCAATGGCACGATTTGTCACACTCTTTTCTGCGACTTTACACACCGGGCAAATAGCCTGTAACTAGCTGTTTTTACTTGGCATAAAATACAATTTTCATTTTAAAAAAGGGGATATTTCCTCGCTATACACACGTGTCACAAAACAGTAAACAAATTAACCATTGAGCCCCGTGGCAAAAGGCTCTATATTGGCGGCGTTTTTTTCAGGCCCCTTCTGTTTTTTAACTTTTTATTCAATCGTGGCTCATAACGAAGCGGCGGTTGTAGGAGTGATATGATGACGGATAAAGTCCGTATTGACACCGTAGATGCCCACAAAAGCAACGAAACCTATCTGGCCCGTCAGGCCGAGTTTGAATCTAACGTCAGGAGTTATCCGCGCAAACTGCCTTTAGCTATCACTAAAGCAGAAGGCGTGTGGATCACCGATGCAGATAATAAAGAATACCTTGACTGTTTAGCAGGTGCAGGGACCCTTGCGCTTGGCCATAACCATCCTGATGTGCTGAAAAGCATCCAAAATGTCATTACCAGCGGCTTGCCGTTACATACTCTGGATCTGACAACGCCTCTGAAAGACGCGTTTTCCGAATACCTGCTCTCTCTGCTGCCTGGCCAGGGCAAAGAGTACTGCCTGCAGTTCACCGGTCCATCCGGTGCTGACGCCGTTGAAGCAGCGCTGAAGCTGGCGAAAAAAGTGACCGGCCGTAGCGGTATCATCAGCTTCTCTGGTGGTTACCACGGCATGACCCACGGCGCACTGTCCGTGACCGGCAACCTGTCACCGAAAGAAGCGGTAGACGGTATGATGCCAGAAGTGCAGTTCATGCCTTACCCGCACGAATACCGTTGCCCGCTGGGTATCGGTGGTGAAGCGGGCGTGAAAGCGCTGACTTACTACTTCGATAACCTGATCAACGACGTTGAAAGCGGCGTGCGTAAACCTGCTGCGGTGATCCTGGAAGCGGTTCAGGGCGAAGGCGGCGTGAACCCGGCTCCGGCTGAGTGGCTGCAGCGCATCCGTAAAGTGACTCAGGAACACGGCATTCTGCTGATCCTCGACGAAGTTCAGGCTGGCTTTGCCCGTACCGGTAAATTCTTCGCCTTCGAACACGCGGGCATCGAGCCAGACATCATCGTGATGTCTAAAGCCGTCGGTGGCGGTCTGCCGCTGGCCGTGCTCGGCATCAAAAAGCAGTTCGACGCATGGGCGCCAGGTCACCACACCGGTACCTTCCGCGGCAACCAGCTGGCGATGGCAACCGGTCTGACGACGCTGAAAATCCTGAAAGACCAGAACATCGCAGGCAAAGTGGCGGCACAGGGCGAATGGCTGAAAGGCCAGCTGAAAGAGATGGCGAAACGTTATCCGGTTATCGGTCACGTTCGCGGTCTGGGCATGATGATCGGTATTGAGATCGTTAAGCCGCACGAAGCCGCTGACCACATGGGCTGCTTCCCGGGCGACGGCGAGCTGTCTGCACTGATTCAGAAGAAGTGCTTCGAAGCCGGTCTGATTCTGGAGCGCGGTGGTCGTAACGGTATCGTTCTGCGTCTGCTGCCTTCTCTGCTGATCAGCGATGAAGAGCTGAAGATCTTCCTGGATAAATTTGAGCAGGCACTGCTTGCTGCGGGCGTTCGCCCGGCGTAACCGGAGTTATTGATTACGATGTCTGATTCAAACCCAATTTTGTTCTCCTCTGCGCAGAGCATTGAAGCTTACCAGCAGGCGATTGAACAAAGCACTCAGGCTGTGATGCAGTGGCTGAAACAGCCTGAGATGTACCAGGGCAAAACGGTCGCGGAACTGCGCGACCGTATTAAGCTGGATTTCAACCCGAAAGGGCTGGGCAACGAAGCGGCGATTGAACGCGCCGTGGAGTTCTTCCTGAAAGACAGCCTGTCCGTTCATCACCCGCAGTGTGTGGCGCACCTGCACTGCCCAAGCCTGGTGGTAAGCCAGGCGGCGGAAGTGCTGATCAACGCCACTAACCAGAGTATGGACTCCTGGGATCAAAGCCCGTCCGCAACCATCATCGAGATCAAACTGATCGAGTGGCTGCGTACCCGCGTGGGTTATCAGGCTGGCGACGCCGGTGTCTTCACCAGCGGCGGAACCCAGAGCAACCTGATGGGCCTGATGCTGGCGCGCGATGCGTTCTTTGCGCGTCAGGGTCACTCCGTTCAGCAGGACGGTCTGGTGGGCGATCTGCGTAAGATCCGCGTACTGTGCTCTGAAAACGCGCACTTCTCCGTGCAGAAAAACATGGCGCTGATGGGTCTGGGCTACCAGTCCGTGGTGCAGGTGAAAACGGACGAATTCTCCCGCATGGATCTGACCGATCTGGCGGCGAAAATCGAACAGTGCAATGCGAACGGCGAGCAGATTCTGGCGATCGTCGCAACGGCAGGTACCACCGATGCCGGCGCTATCGATCCGCTGCGCGCCATTGCTGAACTGGCGGCGAAGCAGAACATCTGGGTACACGTTGATGCGGCCTGGGGCGGCGCGCTGCTGATGTCTGAGCAGTATCGTCACTACCTGGACGGCATTGAGCTGGTGGATTCCGTCACCCTGGACTTCCACAAGCAGTTCTTCCAGACCATCAGCTGCGGCGCGTTCCTGCTGAAAGAAGCGCGCCACTATGAGCTGATGCGCTATCAGGCGGCTTACCTGAACTCTGAGTTCGACGAAGAAGCCGGCGTGCCGAACCTGGTGTCCAAATCGCTGCAGACCACCCGTCGTTTCGACGCGCTGAAGCTGTGGATGAGCCTGGAAGCGCTGGGTCAGGAGCAATACGCGGCGATCATCGATCACGGCGTGACCCTGGCACAGCAGGTTGCGGCGTACGTGAAAGCGCAGCCTGCGCTGGAACTGGTTATGCAGCCGCAGCTGGCAAGCGTGCTGTTCCGCTTCCGTGGCGAGGTGCAGGCAGATGATGCCGGTATCGCCCTGCTGAACCAGAAAATTGGTGATGCGCTGCTGGAATCCGGCCGTGCAAACGTCGGCGTGACCGAGCATAACGGCGTGACCTGCCTGAAGCTGACGCTGCTGAACCCAACCGTGACGCTGGAAGATATCAAAACCCTGCTGTCTCTGGTTGAGCGCACCGCGCAGGAAGTTCTGGCTAAGTAATACAAAACCCCTCTCCCGCCGGGAGAGGGGTTATTCTTATAAGCCCGCCCACCACATCCTGATTTTTAATCCCCAGTAGCTCGTCCAGCCCGTTGTGGTACTGACCACGTTCCCCTTCGATACAATGACTAACGTCGGCGTCACGCTCACCTGCCACGCCTGCGACAGCGCACCGTTTTCATCGTTTATCACCGGCATTTTAAGCTGTTTCTTGTCAACCCAGCGTGCAAGCTTTGCGTTATCACCAGAGCGCATGGCGATACTCACCACGTTCCCGTCCTCTTCTGCCAGCTGATTAACCGCAGGCGTGGTGTAACGGCAAATGCTGCACCAGGTCGCCCAGACGTAGATCAGCAGCGGACGCTCCTGGCTGAGCGCCGCAATATCATGCATTTTTTCGTCGATGCTCGTCATCGGCGTTGCACTAAAACTGGCGGGGAGTGTCGGTTTTCGGTATTGATCAACTCCCCACGCCACGGCCAGCGTCAGCAGAACGAGTATGACTCCTTCCCGCGCCCAGCGGCGCAGTCGATTGATTTTGCGGTTATCCATTGTGACCTCGTGTTTTAACGAAGGTCATCTTAACGGGCAATACACCATCACGCTGTAAAGAAATGTCGCGCCAGGGTTACTCCCGGGTATAGCCATAGTCGTAAGCGCTATACCCCGAGTTGTAATAGAGCGCCGCCGATTTCACAATGTCATTGAGGATCACGCCATTTACCTTTACGTTCATCCGTTCCATACGCTTAAGGCTGGTCTCGATCTCTTTCACGCTGGTTTTACCAAAGCGGGCGACCAGCAGCGTTGTGGCTGCTGCTCTGGCGATCAGCAAAGCATCCGTCACGGCAAGCACAGGTGGAGTGTCGATAATCACGATGTCATACCGCTTTTCAATCTGCGCCATCACATCCTGGAAGCGTTCACTCATGAGCAGGTCAACGGGATGCGTAGGTTGAGGTCCGCAGGTCAGTACATCAAAACCGCCTTTCTCAAAGCGTTGAACCGCCTCCTGCCACCCAACGGTTCCGTCGAGCACGCAGGACACCCCCCGATGATTGTTCAGCCTGAACACATTGTGGACATACCCTTTGCGCATATCCGCATCAACAAACAGCACCCGCTGTCCGGCCTGTGCCACAATCGACGCCAGTGAAGTACTGACCAACGTCTTTCCGCAGTCCTGCGTGGGGCCAGACACCACGACAACCCGGTTTGCGGTATCCATCATGGTAAAATGCAAACTGGTGCGCAGCCCACGCATCGCCTCGACAAACGTATCAGCCGGACGGTCAATGGGCAGGAAAGGCACGTTGGATATCCTGTGCTTCCAGTGGGAAGTAAACAGGTTTCTCCTGCGCAGGTGCGTTTTTTTCCATAACCATACCGAGCGCGGAAGCGTTACCAGCAGCGGCATCCCGAATTCTTCAAGTTGTTCTGACGAGGTAATGCCCCGCTTGAAGGCGGAACGCACTAAAACCGTTCCGGCAGAGAGGAGCAGCCCTATCATCATGCCAAACAGAATGACGAGGGCTTTGCGCGGTCTGACTGGGGCCGGCTGCGTCACCGCCGGGTCTATGATCCGCACATTCCCGATAGCGCTGGAGCGCGAGATGCTCAGCTCTTGCTGACGCGTCAGCAACTGCATGTATACGGCGCGCCCGGATTCAACATCACGACTCAGGCGTAATATTTCCTGCTGCGTGGATGGCATGGAGGAGACGCGGCTATACAGGCGCGCGCGTTCCCGCTCAAGCGTTTGTTTTTTCTCCAGTAAAGCACGGTAGGTGGGATGGTCCTTTTTGAACAGCTGAGAGACCTCTGCCTCGCGAAACGTCAGCGCGTTAAGCTGATTTTCCACGTTAACCACCTGATCAAGAACCGACTTTGCCTCAAGAGATAAATCGACCGAATCGCTTTGCTCTCGATAGGCATTCAGTCGCGCCTCGGCTTCATCCAGTTCGCGACTGATTTTAGGTAACTGATCCTGTAAGAACGTGAGGCTACGGGAATCTTTAGCTTCCTGGCGCGCAATGTTCTGGCTGAGAAAATTTTCGGCAATCGTATTAAGTACCGTAGCGGTCTTGCCGGGATCGTCACCCGTTAACGTTAAGGCGATCATACCACTCTGTTTCGACGACTCCACAACCGTCAGTCTGCTCTGAATGGCGTTGATGGCCTCAAGCCTGGTAACGATGTTGAGGGTAAACTGGGTTCCCGGTGCCGCATTGAGGGAGGTCACCAGAAGAGAGACGCCCTCTTTAAGCAGCGCTTTTCCAACAACGCCTTCTGCCTCAAGCGTTTGTCCCTCAAGACGATATCGCCCTTGCTCGAGAACAGTGAGTAAAAGCGTTTGTGGATCCCCCTCCACAGACGGAATATTCAGCGAGCCAATCGTGATTTCAGCGGGGTTGTGCCCCTGCACGTGCTCCCAGAAAGCCCCAATGACGGGGAACAAGCGCCTATTAACCTCGTAGGTCAGCCCTAACCGATCAACGGTCTGTCCGAGGACCATCCGTGATTTAAGGAGTAAAAGTTCTGGAGCGACATCGGGTGAGAGATCGGATCTGAACGAGGTCAGGTTCTTGAGCAGCGCGTTGCCCTGCTTCGCTTCGACCTGCACCAGGGCATCAGCCTGATAAACCGGCGTGACGCTGAAGGCGTAGATCCCCGCACATACCGTGAACAGAAGCGTAACGCACGCGATCATTACCCGGTGATCGAACATCTCAGCAAGCAACTGAATGAGATCCATTTCGTTATTCTGCGGTGTCGCAGCACTATATTTGTCTGATTTAGAAGACGACATTACGGCTTCATTCCTTGTTAACTCAAACGACGAGCCCATTCCTGACTGGCTTTCCCCAATTGCCCGAAAACATATTCAAAGGCTTCACGGCTTTTGCGATACGGGTCGGGAATGTCCTGGGTTTCCAGCCATTGTCCAAATAGCAGCGATTTTCCCCGGTTCTCCGGGGCCATTGTGGCAATAAAACGAAGGTGTTCCGGCTCCATCACCAGAATCAAGTCGGACTGTTGCAACAGACTGCACGTCACCCTGCGGGCAACGTGCCCCTCCAGCGAAAGGCCGTGACGCAAGGCCACAGCCTGCGCACTCGCATCCGCCGGGCGTCCTTCTAGTCCGAAAATACCTGCAGAGGTGACCTGCCTGCCGGGTAATTGCTGACGCAATAGCCGCTCACCAATGGGTGAGCGGCAAATATTGCCGGTGCAGACCACTAAGATTGAATGGAACATGACTACGGCCACGATCGGATGTTACGAACGGTTTCGGTCAGGTCATGTACGCCGCTGATGGTGGGCACCAGTTGGGAGATCACGCGATTCCAGCGCGATAGCGGTGCCGTGGTGACGTAGACAATGTCATACGGCTCAAGCTGGAATTCCGTACCCAGCACCATGGCTGAAGCATCTTCCGCATTCAGCTGATAGATATTGGCGATTTTGTCGGTGTCACCTTTTTTCGATACCTGGCGAATAACAAAAATGCCGGTTGCATCGGCCATATTTTGGTTAAGCCCCCCGGCATTTCCCAGGGCCTCGGCCAACGTCATGCCGCTACGATCCATCTTAAGGGTGCTCTGTTTCACCACCTCGCCCATTACGAACACTTTCAGCGCGTCGTTCCGGGGAACAAACAGGATATCGCCAGGATAAAGCAGCTTATTTTGGGTCAAATCGCCATGCTGCATCAGGGCATAGAGTGAGAGGTGGGCGTCCTGTCCATTGTGTGTGAGCACGACGTTACGCCAGTCGGCATCCGCCGAGAGCCCACCCGCGGCGTTAATCGCATCCATCACCGTCAGCGGAATATTGGTTATCGGCTGTTGACCCGATTTTTCCACCTCTCCGGTGACGTAGGCTTTTTGTGAACGGAAGGAGGCTACGCTGACGTCCACCTGCGGACTCTCAATGACGCTATCCAGTCGAGCCGTAATCTCTTCACGTACCTGTGAAACCGTTTTTCCTGCCACCCGCAGTTTACCGACATAGGGATAAAAGAGCGTACCGTCAGCGTTGACCCAGTTGCCTGTATCGCTCGCGCTACGATATTGTCCTGCGGGCGTTGTTAATTCAGGGTGATCCCAGACGGTGACCGTCAGGATGTCGCCTGCACCAATACGGTATTCCCAGTTTTTGATCTGCTTGTCCAGATTAGGATTTGCCTGAGATTTCGACACGGGCGGGCGCAGTTTTTCAATCCACTCCGGGGTCAGCGGAAAAATTTCCACGCGCTTATCAAGCTGATAATTTGCCTCTTCCGCCGAAATAACTTTCTTACCTGACACACTTAAGTTCTGACCAGGTGAAAAAACACACCCTGTTAACTGACTAATACTGAGAAATAACAGCGAAAATGCAGTTGTACTTTTCATTAATATAAATATTTCTTTTTAACGTTGCGTTTATCGTTAAGCCTGTAAAAAGACCCAATCCAACCCCATGAAATGTAATCAATTATGCTTATGAGAGATGAACTTCCTGTCCTTATAAAACACACCTCACCCGCGTTTTAAAAAACAGATCCTATACTCGATCTGGTTAAAAAAACGGATGTCAGCACGCTTCATCCGGAGGCAATATTAAATGCTCTTCAGAGAGAAAGCATTCGCCTCGCTTTCTAACTTTGATATGGAAAGTTATTTTCAGAATTAATTAATGAAATGATAAATATTAAAAATATAATGCATCGACAATATTCCCGACACTGATAAACATCACGCAATTGGGCTACACAAAATCGTCCACTTTTGTTACATTTTTTTTCAAACATACCCTGCGTGGATACTTAAAATGGACTGTCTGCTTCGCTTTCGACGTCCCGCAGACGAAAAGTATCTGTAACGATATCACTGGAGAAAAAATGGCTAAGCGTAAACTGCTGCTTCTGGGTGTATTACTGTCTCTGGCGGGATCCGCATTCTCTGCCCCGCAAACGGCCGCTGCACCCTCCGGCATCAAGGCCTATGAAGAACAAGAGTTCATCGCTGACTTCACGAAATTCAAGATTGGCGACACGGCGCCGGCGCAGTATCAAACGCCGGAGTACACCATCAAACAGTACCAGCTGCGTAACCTGCCGGCTCCGGATGCCGGGACCCACTGGACCTACATGGGCGAGAACTACGTGCTGATCGGCGATGCGGACGGCAAAATCTACAAAGCCTATAACGGAGATATTTTCTATCACCGCTAAGACCATTCTGATCCGCCCCTGGCAGGAAAGCGATCGTCCTTTCCTGCGCACGCTCTTTCTCCACGCCCGGCGTGAGGCATGGCCATGGCTGGACAGCTCAGACTGGCAGCTTGAAGACTTTGACGCGGCCACCCGTGACGAAGTGATTTGGGTTGCCACGCAGAACGGCCATCGCCTGGGCTTTGCCTCCGTCTGGGCGAACGATAATTTTCTGCACAACCTCTTTGTTGACCCGCAGTATCAAAGCCACGGCGTCGGGAAAATGCTTCTGGAACAGGTGCAGAAGACGTTTACCAGTACGGGTTCGCTTAAGTGTCTGGTGAAGAATGCGCGGGCTGTCGCGTTTTACCAGCGGCACGGCTGGCACATTGAGGCGACGGGGGATTCTCCGGAGGGAGAGTATTATTTGATGCACTATCGGCTTGGGTAAAGTCAGGTGGCGCTTCGCTTACCTGACCTTCAAAACCGTATTTCGTAGGCCGGGTAAGGCGAAGCCGCCACCCGGCACTAAGCGAAGAAGAGGTATTACACCGCGCGGAACGCGATTTCGCCCGGGATGACTTCGCCCTGCCAGTAAAGCTGCGCCGCAACGCGTCCCGCCAGCTGACGATACATCTCTGCAAATTCGCTGTCCGGACGGCTGACCACCGTCGGCTTGCCGCTGTCCAGATCTTCACGCAGGGTAATGTGCAGCGGCATCTGTCCCAGCAGTTGGGTGTGATACTTCGCAGCCAGTTTTTCTGCCCCGCCCGTACCGAAGATAGGTTCGTGGTGACCGCAGTTGCTGCAGATGTGCATGCTCATGTTCTCAACGATACCGAGCACCGGCACTTCCACCTTCTCGAACATCACGATGCCTTTTTTGGCGTCGATCAGCGCGATATCCTGCGGCGTGGTCACCACAACGGCACCCGTCACCGGAATGTTCTGCGCCAGCGTGAGCTGGATGTCACCGGTCCCCGGCGGCATGTCCAGCACCAGATAATCCAGATCCGGCCACATCGTCTCCTGCAGCATCTGCAGCAGCGCTTTGCTGGCCATCGGGCCGCGCCAGACCATGGCGTTATCGTCAGTCACCAGGTAACCGATGGAGTTGGTCGCCAGACCGTGCGCCATGATCGGCGCCATGTGGGTCCCATCGGGCGAGGTTGGACGCTGGTTTTCCGCGCCCAGCATGTTTGGAATAGACGGGCCGTAGATGTCGGCATCCAGAATACCGACCTTTGCCCCTTCCGCTGCCAGCGCCAGCGCCAGGTTTACGGCAGTAGAGGATTTCCCCACCCCGCCCTTGCCCGAGCTGACGGCAATGATGTTTTTCACGCCGTTGACGCCAGGCTGGTTTTTCACGCGCTTCAGCGTGGCGATGCTGTGGCTCAGCTTCCAGTCGATCGCCTTCGCGCCGGTAATGCGCAGCAGCTCGGCGCTGGTCTGCTCTTTCAGCGCGTCAAAGGCGCTGGTCCAGACGAACGGCATCTGCAGCTCAACGTGCAGCGTGTCGTCCAGCCAGGCAACGTGGTGTAACGCTTTCAGCGTAGTGAGATTGTGCTTCAGGGTTGGATGCTGAAAGTTAGCCAGCGTCCCGGCGACCATTGCTCGTAAGGCTTCCGGTGATTTGGCCTGGGATTGAGAACTCATCCCGACTCCTTTGTTCTTGTGAATAAGACCTTAGATGAACAAGTTTACCTGAAAGGCCGTGGTTTGTGCTTACTTAATAATGCCCCTTTTGGTAATATCAAAAACCCTTTTCACAGTTAAAAGAAGTAATGCCTACTATGACTCAAGTCGCGAAGAAAATTCTGGTAACGTGCGCACTGCCGTACGCCAACGGCTCAATCCACCTCGGCCACATGCTGGAGCATATCCAGGCTGATGTCTGGGTCCGTTACCAGCGAATGCGCGGCCACGAGGTTAACTTCATCTGTGCGGACGATGCCCACGGCACGCCGATCATGCTGAAAGCGCAGCAGCTGGGGATCTCCCCGGAGCAGATGATTGCCGAAATGAGTCAGGAGCATCAGACCGATTTTGCTGGCTTTGACATCAGCTATGACAACTATCACTCCACGCACAGCGACGAAAACCGCGAGCTGTCGGAGCTGATCTACACCCGTCTGAAAGAGAACGGTTTTATCAAAAACCGCACCATCTCTCAGCTGTACGATCCGGAAAAAGGCATGTTCCTGCCGGACCGCTTCGTCAAAGGCACCTGTCCGAAATGTAAATCCCCGGACCAGTACGGCGATAACTGCGAAGTGTGCGGCGCGACCTACAGCCCAACCGAGCTTATCGAGCCGAAATCCGTGGTTTCCGGCGCCACGCCTGTGATGCGTGACTCCGAGCACTTCTTCTTTGACCTGCCGTCCTTCAGCGAAATGCTGCAGGCATGGACCCGCAGCGGCGCGCTGCAGGAGCAGGTAGCGAACAAGATGCAGGAGTGGTTCGAATCCGGCCTGCAGCAGTGGGATATCTCCCGCGATGCGCCGTATTTCGGCTTCGAAATCCCGAACGCGCCGGGCAAATACTTCTACGTCTGGCTGGACGCGCCAATCGGCTACATGGGCTCCTTCAAGAACCTGTGCGACAAGCGTGGCGACATCGTCAGCTTCGACGAATACTGGAAGAAAGACTCTACCGCCGAGCTGTACCACTTCATCGGCAAAGACATCGTTTACTTCCACAGCCTGTTCTGGCCGGCCATGCTGGAAGGCAGCAACTTCCGCAAGCCAACCAACCTGTTTGTTCACGGCTACGTGACGGTGAACGGCGCCAAGATGTCCAAGTCCCGCGGGACGTTCATCAAGGCCAGCACCTGGCTGAACCACTTCGACGCGGACAGCCTGCGCTACTACTACACCGCGAAGCTCTCTTCCCGCATCGACGATATCGACCTGAACCTGGAAGATTTCGTGCAGCGCGTAAACGCGGACATCGTGAACAAGGTGGTGAACCTGGCGTCCCGTAACGCGGGCTTTATTGCCAAGCGCTTTGACGGCGTGCTTTCTGCCGAACTGGCCGATCCGGCGCTGTATAAAACCTTCACCGATGCCGCCGCTGCGGTTGGCGAAGCCTGGGAAAGCCGTGAATTCGGTAAAGCGATTCGTGAAATCATGGCGCTGGCCGACGTTGCCAACCGCTATGTGGACGAGCAGGCCCCGTGGGTTGTCGCGAAACAGGAAGGCCGTGACGCCGACCTGCAGGCGATCTGCACCATGGGTCTGAACATGTTCCGCGTGCTGATGACCTGGCTGAAGCCGGTTCTGCCGCAGCTGGCAGCCCGCGCTGAAGCGTTCCTGAACACCGAACTGACCTGGGATGCTATTCAGCAGCCGCTGCTCGGCCACAAGGTGAACACCTTCAAGGCGCTGTACAACCGCATCGAGATGAAGCAGGTTGAAGCCCTGGTAGAAGCATCCAAAGAAGAAGTGAAGGCGGCTGCGGCACCGGTCACCGGCCCGCTGGCGGACGATCCGATTCAGGAAACCATTACCTTTGACGATTTCGCCAAAGTCGACCTGCGCGTGGCGCTGATCGAGAACGCGGAGTTCGTGGACGGCTCTGACAAGCTGCTGCGCCTGACGCTGGATCTGGGCGGCGAGAAGCGCAACGTCTTCTCCGGCATCCGTTCTGCCTATCCGGATCCGCAGGTGCTGATCGGCCGTCAGACCGTGATGGTCGCCAACCTGGCACCGCGCAAAATGCGCTTCGGCATCTCTGAGGGGATGGTGATGGCCGCAGGCCCTGGCGGGAAAGATATCTTCCTGTTAAGCCCTGACGAAGGCGCGAAGCCTGGCCAGCAGGTGAAATAACAAAAAAGCCGGAGATTATCTCCGGCTTTTTTTTGCCCGGCGGCGCTACGCCTGCACGGGCCTACGGGTTTTGTAGGCCGGGTAAGGCGAAGCCGCCACCCGGCTAAACATCATGCCTTCGGGTGATGCACCCGGTGGGTCAGCCCGCGCAGGAAATTACGCAGGAACTGGTCGCCGCACTCGCGGTAGTTTTTATGATCCGGTGCGCGCATCATGGCGGTCACTTCCGGCACGGATACGCGGAATTTTTGCTCGGTCATGATCGCCACGATATCGTCCGTTTTCAGCGAGAACGCGATACGCAGCTTTTTCAGCACCGTGTTGTTGTTCACCCGACGCTCCAGCGCCAGCTCTGGCGCGGCAGGATCTTTGCCGCGCTTATCGTAAATCAGGCCGTTCAGGAAGCCAGACAGAATGATATCAGGACAGCGGACAAACCCCTCTTCGTCTTCTTTGGTCATCCACGTGTCAAAACTGGCAGACGTGGATTCCATGTCGGACAGCGCAAGAATGCGCACCATGTCGTTATTGTTCGCTTTCAGGGTGTAGCGCAGGCTACGAAGAATATCGTTACTTAGCATAGTGCCTTCGAATGTCGATGATGCAATGGCGCGCAGTGTACCAGCTTTACAGCCCAATCGCCTCTTTCAAACTCTTCAGGTAGCGGCGGCTGACCGGGACGGTTTGCCCGGCGCGCAGCACCAGCTCGGCCTGGCCGTTATCTTCCAGGCGGATCTCCTTCAGATGCGCCATATTCACCAGGTACTGGCGGTGACAGCGAATCAGCGGCGTGCGGCTCTCCAGCGTGCGCAGGGTCAGCTCGGTAAACCCTTCGTTCCCTTCCGCGCTGGTAACAAATACCCCGCTCAGGCGGCTGCTGACAAAGGCCACATCATCCATCTGCAGAAGATAGATCCGGCTGTGCCCGGTGCAGGGGATAAACTTCAGCGGCTGCTGGTTCTCCGCCAGCAGCGTGACGTCCTGCACGATGCGCTCCTGGCGTAAACGGGTGAGCGTTTTATCCAGACGCTTCTCTTCAATCGGCTTGAGTAAATAATCAAACGCATGCTCCTCAAAGGCCTTAACGGCATATTCGTCGAACGCCGTCAGAAACACGATGTAGGGACGATGGTCCGGGTCAAGCATGCCGACCATCTCCAGCCCGCTGATGCGGGGCATCTGAATATCAAGGAACAGCACGTCCGGGCGCAGCTTGTGCACCGCGCCGATAGCCTCAATGGCGTTGGCGCACTCCCCCACAATCTCAATATCCGGCTGCTCCTGCAGCAGAACGCGCAGGTTTTCCCGTGCCAGCGGCTCGTCATCCACAATCAGCACTTTTAACATGCGTTTTCCTCCAGCGGCAGTCGTAGGGTAATACGGGTAAATCGGTCGGGCTCGCAGGCGACGGTAATGCCACAGTCATCGCCAAAATGGGCGCGCAGGCGTTTATCCACCAGGCTCATCCCTAATCCGCCGGAGGCGGAAGGCTGATAAAGCCCGGCATTATCTTCAATATCCAGCACCAGGTGATGGTTGAATCGGCTGGCGGCAATGGTTATCTCCCCCCTTCCCAGCAGCTGTGATGTACCGTGCTTAATGGCATTTTCGACAATCGGCTGCAGGGTAAAGGCCGGAAGATGCTGATACGCCAGCTCGTCCGGCACGGAGAGCGACACCTGCAGACGCGACTGGAAACGCGCCTGCTCAATCTGCAGATAGGCATTCACGTGCTCAATCTCATCGGCGAGGGTCACGATCTCCGACGGCCGCTTCAGGTTCTTGCGGAAAAAGGTCGACAGAAACTGCACCAGCTGCGCGGCCTGATCGCTGTCGCGGCGGATCACCGCTTTAAGCGTATTGAGGGCGTTGAACAGGAAATGCGGATTGACCTGCGCATGTAGCAGCTTAATCTCCGACTGCGTCAGCAGGGCTTTCTGCCGCTCATACTGTCCGGCGAGGATTTGCGCGGACAGCAGCTGGGCGATCCCCTCCCCCAGCGTGCGGTTGATGGAGCTGAACAGACGGTTTTTCGCCTCATACAGCTTGATGGTGCCCATCACCCGCTGATTCTCGCCGCGAAGCGGAATCACCAGCGTGGAGCCCAGCTTGCACTGGGGATGCAGCGAACAGCGGTAAGGCACTTCGTTACCGTCGGCATACACCACCTCGCCGGTTTCGATGGCGCGCAGCGTATAGGCTGAGGAGATCGGTTTGCCCGGCAGATGGTGATCGTCGCCGGTGCCGGTAAAGGCCAGCAGCTTTTCCCGATCGGTTATCGCCACCGCGCCGATATCCAGCTCCTTGTAGAGCACCTGGGCCACCTTCATGCTGTTCTCTTCGTTAAACCCCTGGCGCAGGATCCCTTCGGTCGAGGCGGCAACCTTCAGCGCCGTGGCGGAAAAGGCCGAGGTGTACTTCTCAAACATGGCGCGCTTGTCGAGCAGGATGCGCATAAACAGCGCCGCGCCCACGGTATTGGTCACCATCATCGGAGCGGCAATGCTGCTGACCAGGTGCAGCGCATCCTCAAACGGACGGGCAATCAGCAGAATGATCGCCATCTGCGCCATTTCGGCCACAAAGGTAATGGCTCCGGCGGTGAGCGGGCTGAAGACTTTATCCGGGCGACCGCGCTTGATCATATAGCTGTGCACCAGGCCGCCGAGGAGCCCTTCAACAATCGTGGAGATCATACAGCTCAGAGCCGTCATCCCCCCCATGGAATAGCGATGCAGCCCCCCGGTTAAACCGACAAGCCCCCCGACGACGGGACCGCCGAGCAGCCCGCCCATCACCGCGCCGATAGCGCGCGTATTGGCAATAGAGTCTTCGATATGAAGACCAAACCAGGTCCCCATAATGCAGAATATGGAAAATACGACGTAGCAGAGGAATTTGTGCGGCAGACGGACGGTGACCTGCATCAGCGGGATAAACAGGCGCGTTTTGCTCATCAGCCAGGCAATGACCAGAAACACGCACATCTGCTGAAGCAACAGCAGCACCAGGTTAAACTCGTACATACTCAAAACCGCACATGCTAAAAAACGCGTAACATACACGGATGCGGCTCAACTTTCTTTGAAGCATCCCAAAAAAGCGCAAAATCGTGCCCGTTATCACACCTTTTTCAGAATATCGCATACGCTTCGCATTCTTTGTGCAAAAAACAATCAATTCTTCCTGGTTCGGCAAAGTGGGTCTACAGTTAAGCTGGGGACGCGTAAGCCAGGGGGCGAATATGGCGCTTTACACGATCGGTGAAGTGGCACTCCTTTGTGATATCAATCCCGTTACCCTACGGGCGTGGCAGCGACGGTATGGATTACTCAAACCGCAGAGGACCGACGGTGGGCATCGCCTTTTTAATGATGACGATATCGACCGCATTCGCGAAATCAAAAGCTGGATTGACAACGGCGTGCAGGTTGGGAAAGTGAAGTCCCTGCTGAGCCACGACGACCCGGATACGCAACATCTCTGGCGCGAACAACAGGAAACCCTGCTGCGGCTCCTGCAGGCGGGCAACCTGCAGCGCCTGCGTGGATGGATAAAAGAGCAGGGTCGCGATTACCCGGCGCAGACGCTGATATCCCATCTTTTCATTCCGCTCCGGCGACGCCTGCAGTGCCAGCAGTCCACCCTGCAGGCGCTGCTCAGCATGCTCGACGGCGTGCTGATCAACTACATTGCCGTCTGCCTTGCCTCAGCGAAGAACAAAGCCGGAAAAGATGCGCTGGTTGTCGGCTGGAACGTACACGACACCACCCGCCTGTGGCTGGAAGCGTGGATTGCCACCCAGAAGGGCTGGCGCGTGGATGTTCTGGCGCACTCGCTGGCGCAGCTCAGACCTGAGTTTTTCGACGGCCAGACCCTGCTGGTCTGGTGTGGCGAAGTGCCGTCCGCCTCGCAGCAACAGCTGCTGACGGAATGGCGTGAGAATGGTTACCCGGTCTATTCCCTTGGTCCGGATGAGCCATAACGGCATTTAATGGTTCATTAACAGCTGCGCTTCACCGTATAATTGTTCCGTTAACAACAGGAGCACATGATGAAGGCAACCAAACTGGCCATTATTACCCTTTTTGTCCTGATGGCCGTAAGCGGTATCGGCGGCGTGATGCTGGCAGGGTACTCGTTTATTGTTCGCGGCGGTGTCGGCTGAGGTACAGCGCCAGCCGCTCAAAAGCGCGATCGACGACGATTGCCGCCAGCGCAACCAGCAGCGCTCCCTGCACAATATACGCCGTATTAAACCCGCTTAAGCCGATAATGATCGGCGTGCCCAGCGTATTAGCGCCGACCGTCGACGCAATGGTCGCCGTCCCGATGTTAATGATGACCGACGTGCGGATCCCGGCAATGATAACCGGTGCCGCTAGCGGCAGTTCAACCTTGCGCAGCCGCTGACCGCGACTCATCCCCATCCCTTCCGCCACGCTCAGCACGGACGCAGGTACCGCCGCGAGGCCCGCCAGCGTGCCCTGCAGCACCGGCAATACGCCGTACAGAATCAGCGCAATGATGGCAGGCTGTTGGCCAAAGCCCATCACCGGCACCGCTATCGCCAGCACCGCCACCGGGGGAAATGTCTGTCCGATGGCCGCAATCGTCTCCACCAGCGGGCGAAACTCCCGGCCCGCGGGCCGCGTGACCGCGATGCCCGCCCCCACGCCCAGCACAACCGCGATGGCGCTTGAGAGCGCCACCAGCCAGAGATGCGCCAGGGCGAGATTAATGAATCTCTCCTGCTGATACACCGGCCGCGGCAGCCCGGGAAAGAGACTGTTAAACAGCGCCGCGCTGTGGGGCATCAGAAACAGTAAGCCGACAAAGAGCGCTACCAGCCAGAGAAGCGGATCACGCAGTGCCTTCACGCGTCACCTCCCCGGCCAGCAGATCGCGAAAGTGTAAGGTGCCGCACGGCGCGCCCCGGGCATCCGCAACGGGCAATACCTCGCACTGGCGCGCGACAAACGCGGAGAGCGCATCCCGCAGGCTCATCTGCGCCTGCAGCGGTTCGCCGCTCACCGGCGCCGCCTCCCGACGCATATAGTCGCTGACCGTTCGCAGGGAGAGCAGCCTGACGCCCAACTCGCTGCGGCCAAAAAACTCGCGCACAAAGTCGTTCTTCGGCCAGGTTAACAGCTCAAGCGGCGAGCCCTGCTGCACCACTTCGCCATGATCCATCAGCACCAGATGGTCGGCCAGGCGCAGGGCTTCATCAATATCGTGCGTCACGAGCACGATCGTGCGTCCAAGAATGCGGTGAATGCGGGTCATCTCCGCCTGCAGCGCCCCGCGCGTGACCGGATCCAGCGCGCCGAAGGGTTCGTCCATCAGCAGCACCTGCGGGTTGGCCGCCAGCGCACGCGCCACGCCCACGCGCTGCTGTTGCCCGCCGGAAAGCTGGTGCGGATAGCGGTCGCGCAGCGCGGGCTCTAGCCCCAGCAGAGACATCAGCTCATCAACACGTTCGGCGATTTTCGTCCGCGACCATTTCTCCAGCTGCAGCACGGTGGCGATGTTCTGCGCCACCGTCCAGTGCGGAAACAGTCCGATGGACTGTATGGCATAACCCATCCGACGGCGCAGCTCCAGGACCGGCAGGCTGCGGATCTCTTCCCCGGCAAAGCGGATCAGCCCGCTGTCATGCTCCACCAGCCGGTTGATCATCTTCAGGGTGGTGGATTTGCCCGACCCGGAGGTGCCAATCAGCACGGAAAACGCGCCCTCGGCAAAGTTCAGGTTCAGGTGGCTCGCCGCCGGGCGACCGGCAAAGATTTTACTGACATCATGAAACTCAATCATTGGCTCTTCTCCCGAGCAGCGCGAGCCATAAGGCAAACAGTGCGTCGACGACCACCGCCAGCGCAATCGTGGGCACCACGCCCAATAACACCAGATCCAGGGCACTGCTCAGCAGCCCCTGGAAGACCAGCGCGCCAAAGCCGCCCGCGCCAATCAGCGCCGCAATCACCGCCATGCCGACGGTCTGAACTGCCACCACCCTCAGGCTGCGCAACAGCAGGGGCAGCGCCAGCGGCAGCTGAATTTTCCAGAAACACTGCCGCGCGCTCATTCCCATCGCATGGGCGCTTTCCAGCACGTCAGGTGCGACCTGACCTAAGCCCGCGACCACGCCGCGTACCAGCGGCAGCAGGGCATACAGCACCAGCGCGATAAGCGCGGGCGTTAATCCCGTTCCGGCTATTCCCAGCATTCCCAGCGCCGGAAACGACTTCACCAGCCCGGCCAGCGGCGCAATCAGCAGGCCAAACAGCGCGACGGAAGGAATGGTCTGGATAACGTTGAGCACGGTAAAAACCCCGCCCTGGCGTGAAGGATGGCGATAGCACCACATGCCCAGGGGGATCCCAACCAGAAGCGCCGGAAAGAGCGTACCGAAGAGGATCGTCAGGTGCTGCGCGAGGGCATCATCAAACACCTCCTGACGGTTGGCGTACTCTTTTAACAGCGAGAGGTTGTTCAGCTCACCGCTGAACAGCAGGAGTAAAGGAATACACCATATCTGCGCATTGAGCACCCATCGCCAGACGGCGCTGGGGATGAGTCGACGAATCGCATCGCTGCAGGCCAGCAGGCAGAGCGCCAGCCACAGCCACAGGCCGCTGCCGATAGTGGTTCTCGCCAGCGGACTTTCCGCCGAGGCCATATGCGTCGCCGCCAGCCCGGCGCTCCAGAACAGGAGAATAAAAAGCCCTTCAGAGAGAAGCAGCGTCAGCCACTGGGCCGGGCGTCCCTGCCAGAGCGACAGGATCACCCACGCGCCCAGCGCCGCCGCCAGCCACCCCGGCGTAAACGACCAGACCTGCCAGAGCGCTTTACCCTCCCCCGACATCAGGCGGTTTGGGGCAACGTTGACAAACGGTAACGCGACCGCTGCGATGGCCACGCAGGCCAGCAGCAGCAGGACGCGGTTATGACATTTTATTGGCACAGCCTTTTCCCGTTACTTCACAAGCCCTTGTTGTTTCAGGAAGTCGGCGGCCACTTTTTTGGCATCCAGCCCCTCGACGGCAATGCTGGCATTCAGCTGCTGCAGCGTTTTTTCATCCAGCTTTTCGAAGACCGGTTTGAGCCATTCTGCAATGTCCGGGTACGCTTTCAGCACCGCCTCACGCACCACCGGGGTCGGAGCGTAAATTGGCTGTACGCCTTTTGGATCGGTCAGGGTCTGCAGGCCAAGCGCCGCCACCGGGCCGTCGGTACCGTAGGCCATGGCCGCGTTAACGCCGGAAGTTTGCTGTGCCGCCGCTTTGATGGTCACCGCGGTATCCCCACCCGCCAGCGAGAGCAGCTGAGCCTGGTCGAGCTTGAAGTCGTAGGCTTTTTCAAACGCGGGCAGCGCGTCAGGACGCTCGATGAACTCCGCCGACGCCGCAAGCTTAAAGTCGCCCTTCTCTTTCAGGTAGCGGCTGAGATCCGCCAGGGTAGTCAGCTTCCCTTTCTCCGCCACGTCCTTGCGCACGGCGATAGTCCAGGTATTGTTGGCCGGTGCCGGGGTCAGCCAGACCAGTTTGTTCTGTTCCGCGTCCAGCTTTTTGACTTTCTCATACCCGGCTTTGGCGTTTTTCCATGCCGGATCGTTTTCATCTTTGAAGAAGAATGCGCCGTTGCCGGTGTATTCCGGGTAGATATCCAGCTCGCCGGAGGTAATCGCGCCGCGCACGACGGGCGTGGTGCCGAGCTGGACTTTATTGACCGTTTTCACGCCGTGGCTTTCCAGCACCTGCAAGATGATATTGCCGAGCAGCGCGCCTTCGGTATCGATCTTCGAACCCACTTTTACCGGCTCCGCCGCCTGTAACGGCAGGCTCAGCGCCGCCAGTAACACCGCAGATCCCAACATCCCCTTTGCAATCGTCATTCCGCTATCCTCATTTTTTTGCTGCCTTTTTCAGAGGCTTGAGAGAAAAGCGTAGCTTAAAACGGCGGAATTAACCGTCAAAATGCCTTTTTAGCATAAGGTAAGACGCCTCCCCCGCAGGACGGGGGAGGCAAAGGAGGGAAAGGTTACAGCAGCTCGAACTCGCCTTTATTCACGCGGGCGGAGTCCACGCCGATAAAGACGTTAAATTTGCCCGGTTCCGCATCGTATTTCATCTGCTGGTTCCAGAACTTCAGCGCATCCACGTCGATCGGGAAGCTGATGGTTTTGGTTTCCCCCGGCTTCAGCGTGACCTTCTCGAAGCCGCGCAGCTGTTTCACCGGACGGCTCATCGACGCGGTGACATCCTGCACGTACATCTGGATCACCGTAGCCCCTTCGCGCTTGCCGGTGTTGGTCACCTCAACGCTGGCGGTGACGTTGCCGTCACGCTTCAGGGTCGGCGCCGACATTTTCACGTCGGAGACCTTGAAGGTGGTGTAGCTCAGGCCGTAACCAAACGGATAGAGCGGGCCGTTAGCTTCGTCGAAGTAGCGAGAGGTGTACTTGTTCGGCTTGTCGGCGTTATACGGGCGACCGGTGTTCAGGTGGCTGTAGTACACCGGAATCTGCCCGACGGAGCGCGGGAAGGACATCGGCAGCTTGCCCGACGGGTTGTAATCGCCAAACAGCACGTCGGCGATGGCGTTACCGCCTTCGGTACCGGCGAACCAGGTTTCCAGAATGGCGTCAGCCTGCTGGTCTTCCTTCACCAGCGCCAGCGGACGACCGTTCATCAGCACCAGCACCAGCGGCTTGCCGGTGGCTTTCAGGGCGGCGATCAGATCGCGCTGGCTCTGTGGAATGGTGATATCGGTACGGCTGGAGGCTTCGTGCGCCATACCCTGCGCTTCACCCACGACCGCAACAACGACGTCAGACTGCTTCGCGGCGTTCACCGCTTCGTCAATCATCTCCTTCGGCGTGCGCGGATCGACCTTCACCGCTTCCTCGTACTGGTTGAGGAAGGTCACGATATCTTTATCGTTGGTGACGTTCGCCCCTTTGGCGTAAACCACTTTGGCGTTTTCACCGACGGCACTCTTGATACCGGTCAGCACGGTCACGGACTGGTCAGCCACGCCCGCCGCAGACCAGCTGCCCATGACGTCGCGCTTGCTGTCGGCCAGCGGACCCACCACGGCAATGGTGCCGGATTTTTTCAGCGGCAGCGTGTCGAGGCGGTTCTTCAGCAGCACCAGGCTTTCGCGCGCGACGTCACGCGCCTCTTTGCGGTGCAGGCGGCTTTCGGCATTGGTATCTGCCGGGTCGGAGTCTTTCGGACCCAGGTGGCTGTACGGATCGTTAAACAGCCCCATGTCGTATTTCACGTTCAGCACGTGACGGGTGGCATCGTCCAGCTCCGCCATCGTCACCTTGCCGCTCTTCACCAGCCCCGGCAGGTACTTGCTGTAATACTCGTCGCTCATGCTCATGTTGATGCCGGACTTGAGCGCGACGCGCACCGCGTCTTCCGGATCGGAGGCGGTCCCGTGTTTGATCAGCTCTTTAATCGCGCCGTGGTCGGAAACGGTGATGCCCTTAAAGCCCCACTGGTCGCGCAGCACGTCTTTCAGCAGCCAGGAATCAGAGGTTGCAGGCGTGCCGTTCAGCGAGTTCAGCGCTACCATCACCGCGCCGCTGCCCGCATCCAGCCCTGCCTTGTACGGCGGCATGTAGTCGTTGAACAGGCGCTGCGGGCTCATGTCGACGGTGTTGTACTCTTTACCGCCCTCCACCGCGCCGTAGGCCGCAAAGTGTTTGACGCTGGTCATTACCGAGTAGCGGTCCGCCGGGCTTTTGCCCTGCATCGCTTCCACCATGGTTTTACCCATCGTGGAGGTTAAATACGTATCTTCACCAAAGCCTTCCGAGCCGCGGCCCCAGCGCGGATCGCGCGAGACGTCCACCATGGGCGCCCAGGTCATGTTCAGCCCGTCGTCCGCCGCTTCATAAGCCGACACGCGCCCGACGGTTTTCACCGCGTCGAGGTTAAAAGAAGACGCTAAGCCGAGGCTGATGGGGAAGACGGTACGCTGACCGTGCACCACGTCATAGGCAAAGAACAGGGGAATTTTCAGGCGGCTGAGATCCATCACCTGGTCCTGCATCTTGCGGATATCCTGGCGGGTGACGGTATTAAAGATGGCCCCTACCTGCCCGTCTTTGATCATCTCGCGGATGGCCTCTTTCGGATTATCCGGGCCGACGCTGATCAGACGCAGCTGGCCGATTTTCTCATCGACCGTCATTTTCTTGAGCAATTCCGTGACAAACGCGTCCCGCGCTTCAGGCGTGAGCGGGTGATTGCCAAACAAATCCTCTGCCAGCGCAGGTTGCAGCGCCAGGCTGACGGCGACACCTACAGAACATAGCCATTTCATGTCGTTTTACTCTCTCATCAATAACCGCCGGACGATCTCGGCCATACCGTGCGAAAAGCGCAGTGTGCCACAAACCCTCCGATCGTTGCAGGGTTATTCTCTGATTTTTCTCGTGAATACTCGACCGCTTAACAGTTAATCGCGCTATGCTTTACAGCGAGAAATTTGCCCCACCACAAGGAGTGGAAGATGTCTTCTGTTCGAACTGACGATAACAAAACCTTTATTAACGAACTGTCGCGCCTGGTTGGCTCCTCTCACCTGCTTACCGACCCGGCTAAAACCGCCCGCTACCGCAAGGGCTTCCGCTCCGGTCAGGGCGAGGCGCTGGCGGTGGTTTTCCCCGGCACGCTGCTGGAGCTGTGGCGCGTCCTGAGCGCCTGCGTCGCCGCCGACAAGATTATTTTAATGCAGGCGGCCAACACCGGCCTGACCGAAGGCTCCACGCCGAACGGCAACGATTACGATCGTGACATCGTGATTATCAGCACCCTGCGCCTCGACAAGCTGCACCTGTTGGATAAAGGCGAGCAGGTGCTCGCGTTCCCGGGCACCACGCTTTACTCCCTCGAAAAAGCGCTTAAGCCGCTGGGCCGCGAACCACACTCGGTGATCGGCTCCTCCTGCATTGGCGCCTCGGTGGTCGGTGGGATCTGCAATAACTCTGGCGGCTCGCTGGTGCAGCGCGGTCCCGCCTATACCGAGATGTCCCTGTTTGCCCGTATTGACGAAAACGGCAAGCTGACGCTGGTGAACCACCTGGGAATCGATCTCGGCGTCACGCCAGAACAGATCCTCAGCAAGCTCGACGACGATCGCGTGAAGGATGAAGACGTTCAGCACGACGGTCGCCATGCGCACGATCACGACTACGTGACCCGCGTGCGGGATATCAATGCCGATACGCCGGCGCGCTATAACGCCGACCCGGATCGCCTGTTTGAATCCTCCGGCTGCGCGGGCAAGCTGGCCGTTTTTGCGGTGCGTCTCGACACCTTCCCGGCCGAGAAAAAGCAGCAGGTATTCTACATCGGCACCAACCAGCCTGAGGTTCTGACGGAGATCCGCCGTCATATTCTGGGCGAATTCACCCACCTGCCGGTGGCGGGCGAATACATGCACCGGGACATTTACGACATCGCCGAGCGCTACGGCAAAGACACGTTCCTGATGATCGACAAGCTCGGCACCGACAAAATGCCGTTCTTCTTCACCATGAAGGGCCGTACCGACGCGATGCTGGAGAAAGTGTCGCTGTTCAAACCCCACTTCACCGACCGCTTTATGCAGAAGCTGGGCAACGTTTTCCCGGCGCATCTGCCGGAGAGGATGAAAACCTGGCGCGACAAGTACGAACATCACCTGCTGCTGAAAATGGCCGGAGACGGAATTGCCGAAGCGCAGAGCTGGCTGACCGAATTCTTTAAAACCGCCGAAGGGGATTTCTTTGCCTGTACGCCTGAAGAGGGCAGCAAAGCGTTCCTGCACCGCTTTGCCGCCGCAGGGGCCGCCATCCGATATCAGGCGGTACATTCCGAAGAGGTGGAAGATATTCTGGCGCTCGATATCGCCCTGCGGCGTAACGACACCGAGTGGTTTGAACACCTGCCGCCGGAAATCGACAGCAAGCTGGTGCACAAGCTCTATTACGGCCACTTTATGTGCTATGTCTTCCATCAGGATTACATCGTCAAGAAAGGGGTCGATGCACACGAACTGAAGGAGCAGATGCTCGCCCTTCTGCGTGAACGCGGCGCACAATATCCTGCGGAACACAACGTCGGACATCTTTATAAAGCCCCTGACGCACTTAAGCAGTTTTATCGCGCGAATGACCCTACAAACAGCATGAATCCCGGCATCGGTAAAACAACGCGGAAGAAATACTGGAAAGAGAGCGCAGACGCGGAGCGGCACATAACGCAAACGTCTGATTAATTCCTACAGCCAAATTTGAGAGATTGTTAAGCGCTCCTTAATCGTAATAGAGTAACCGCTTATCGCCGGAGAAACGTTTCTCCGGCCTTAGATAAGAGGAGCAGGCACATCATGTCGGCTATTGATGTTTTATCCGAGACCGAGCTGGAAGTGCGCGACGCCCGTCCCGATGATGTGCATGCCATTGCCGCGATCTATGCCTGGCATGTGCTTCACGGGCGCGCGTCATTTGAAGAAGTCCCCCCGACTATTGACGAAATGCGTCATCGCATGAAAAGCGTGGCGGAGAACGGTTTACCGTGGCTTATCGCGCTGTACCGCGGCATTGTGGTGGGCTACTGCTATGCCACCCCTTACCGACCGCGACACGCCTACCGCTATACCCTGGAAGAGTCGATTTACGTGGATGCCAGCATCACCGGGCGCGGTTTTGGCACGGCACTGATGGATGCGCTGATCGCACGCTGCGAGCAAGGGCCGTGGCGGCAGATGATTGCCGTGGTAGGAGATGGCAATAACAATGCCGGCTCGTTACGCCTGCATAAAAAACATGGCTTTGTGATTGTCGGTCAGCTGCGCAGCGTAGGCTACAAGAAAGGTGACTGGCGGGATACGGTGATTATGCAGCGCCCGCTCAACGATGGTGACTGGACGCTGCCGGAATAAACGCAAAACGGTAACCTGGGTTACCGTTTTTAGTGTTTGTAGGCCGGGTAAGGCAAAGCCGCCACCCGGCGCTGACAGACGGCTCAGTCGTTCTGCGCCGTCGCCATCTGCTCCGCTTTCTGCTTTTTATACGTCAATGCCGCGGCCGGGACAGGCTGCACTTTTCCTGTTTCAATCCAGGTCCGCAGGCGGCTCGCATCCGCGAAGTGCGTGTATTTGCCGAAGGCATCCATCACTACCAGCGCCACCGGTTTACCGTTAAATACGGTGCGCATCACCAGACAGTGTCCCGCCGCGTTGGTAAAGCCGGTTTTGGTTAGCTGAATATTCCAGTTATCCCGGTATACCAGATGGTTAGTATTGCGGAACGGCAGCGTATAGGCCGGGTTCGCAAAGGTCGCCATCTCTTCACGGGTGGTACTGAGCTGACCAATCAGCGGGTACTGTTTGCTGGCAATCAGCAGTTTCGTCAGATCGCGCGCCGTGGAGACGTTGTTGATCGACAGCCCCGTCGGTTCCACATAGTGCGTATTGTTCATCCCCAGCGCTTTGGCTTTGGCGTTCATCGCGCGGATAAACGCGTCGTAGCCGCCCGGATAGTGGTGCGCCAGGCTCGCCGCCGCGCGGTTTTCAGACGACATCAGCGCCAGCAGCAGCATATTTTTACGGCTGATCTCACTGTTCAGCCGCACGCGGGAGTAGATCCCTTTCATCTCCGGCGTGTGGCTAATATCCACTTTCAGTTTTTCGTCCAGCGGCAGATGGGCATCAAGCACCACCATCGCGGTCATTAATTTGGTAATTGAGGCGATCGGTCGCACCAGGTCCGGATGGCTGGCGTAAATCACCTTATTGGTGTTGAGATCGACAATCATCGCGCTGCCGGACGCAATTTGCGGCTGAGCAGCAGCGGTGGTCACCGCGGGCGTTTTGGCGACGGCCGGTACGACTGCGGACGCACCCAGCAACAGCGCCAGGCTAAGTAAAGAGACTCGGAATTTCAGCATGGTGAGACTTCTGATAATTATTCACGCACGTTATGACGTACACCGCCTGGGTTGTTAGATAAACACAGGCTGGCTTCGGCATCATAGCCGCCAGCGGGCGTTGTCGCCAGAGGATAATCGTGAACGGATGCTGCATTGCTGGCATTTACGCCAGCAATGCAGTGAACTCAGAAGAGACGGTATCCATAACCCCAAAGAATTACCGTCAGCGCCAGGAGCGCCTCCAGCACCAGCACCCCGATGGCGAGCGTTGAGCTCGAGAAGCTCAGCCCCTCTTCTTTATTGATATTCAGGAAGGTAGGAACCCCCAGATACAGCAGATAACCGGTGTAAAAGAGGGCAATGGTACCGATCAGCGCGCACAGCCAGACCAGTGGATAGAGCGCAACAATACCGCTTAAGAACAGCGGGGTCGCGACATACCCGGCAAAGACCATACAGTGCGCCAGCGATGGACGCTGCGGATAGTTACGCGCCATCCAGTGAATGACGCGCCCCATGACCGCCACCCCCGCCAGCATCAGGCCATAAAAGATGATGGCAAGATAGAGTCCGGTAAACCAGGAAAGCTGAACCACGGTGCCGTCACCGAAGTTCCAGCCGATTTGTGTCGTTCCGATAAAAGCGCATATTACCGGCACCGCGGCCATCAGCAGCACGTGGTGCGTGTAATGATGCGAGACCGTTTCGTTCTCACTTTTAATGACATGCATTTCACGATCGGGATGGGAGAAAAGTCCCCAGACATGGTTCATAGCGCCCCCTTGTTGTCGGCCCGTCAGCGATACCTTAAGTATAATGCAGGCTTTAGATTATTTTATGTACAGTGGGAAATTTCCGTTGATTTCCCCGCCGTTGATTCAAGGGGTATATGATTAAACGAGGCACGCAGAGGGAGAAAACCGTTACGTAATGGATATTAACGCACTCATTGAGCAATATGGCTATGCCGCGCTGGTCATCGGCAGCGTGGCAGAAGGTGAAACCATCACGCTGTTAGGGGGCGTCGCCGCGCATCAGGGGTTACTGAAGTTCCCGCTGGTTGTTGCCGCGGTCGCGCTGGGCGGGATGATAGGCGATCAGCTGCTCTACTTTCTGGGGCTGCGCTTTGGGCCCACGCTGCTCAAGCGTTTCGCAAAGCATCAGAAGAAAATCCGCCGCGCTCAGCGGCTCATTCAACGTCATCCCTACCTGTTCGTTATTGGCACGCGCTTTATGTATGGCTTTCGCATTATCGGGCCGATACTGATTGGCGCCAGCCATCTGCCGCCCAAAATTTTTCTGCCGCTCAATATTGTGGGCGCGATTGCCTGGGCGCTGATCTTTACGACGCTCGGTTATGTAGGGGGCGAAGTGATTGCGCCCTGGCTGCATAATCTCGACCAGCACCTGAAGCACTGGGCGTGGTTGATTCTGGTGGTTGTGGCGGTGATTGCGGTACGACTGTGGCTGAAGCATCGGGAAAAGACGCGGGATGAGGAGTGAGTGCGGCCTGATGCCCTCACCCTAACCCTCTCCCACAGGGAGAGGGAACTAAAAATACCCTCTCTCACAGGGAGAGGGGAATCTATCCCTCCGGCTTAAACTGCGGGTTCGCCAGCATAAAGCCCCCGTCGACGATAAACGATTGCCCTGTTGTATAGCTGGCGTCGCTGTCACACAGCCACGCCACCAGGCTGGCAATCTCTTTCGTGTGGCCCGGCCTTGCCAGCGGGATTTCCGGCATGGAGCCTTCCTTCACTTCGCTGTCGTCCATGTCGTTCATCGGCGTGGCAATCGCACCCGGCGCGACGGCGTTCACCAGAATGTTGTGCTTCACCAGCTCCATCGCCATGGATTTGGTTAACCCGCCGAGCGCGTGTTTAGCCGCCGTGTAGGCACTCGCTTGCGGCAGAGGCGTGTGTTCATGCACCGAGGTGATGTTCACAATCCGTCCCCCTTCCCCCTGCTTCACCATCTGCCTTGCGGCTATCTGTGAACAGAGAAACGCACCGTCCACGTCGACGGTGAAAATATTCCGCCAGTCGTCAAACGGCATCTCGAGGAATGGCGCTTTGGTCATCGCCCCTGCATTATTGACCAGCACGTCCAGCCGGCCAAAGCGCGCAATCAGCGTCTCTATTGCCTCAGCGCCTTCCGGCAGCGTGCTTAGATCAAGATGGACAGCTTCCGCGCGCTGCCCCTGCGCTTCGACTTCACGGCAGGTTTCCAGCGCCCCTTTCTCATCCGAGTGCCAGGTGACGCCAATATCAAACCCGCGCTCTGCCAGCATCAGGGCCGTGGTTTTACCGATCCCGGAATCCGATGCGGTCACAATCGCTACTCTGGTCATACTCACCTCCTGAAAAACTGCAAAGAGGTAAGTATAGTTAATGACCTTTTTTAGCCATGATGATAGCCACCGCCCAGCGCGGAGGTCAGCTGCAGCGTGGCGTCCACATACTGCCCCTTCAGCAGCAATCCTTCGAGGTGCTCTTTAAGGGCCGGTATTCTGGCTTCACTGACCCGGGAGCCCGCAACGATCCCCGCGCTGAAACGCGCCTGCGCCAGCGCCACAACCCGTGCCGCATCTTTTTCAACCTGCTGCTGGTGGCTGTTTTTCGCCATGAGCGTTTCGACTTCACTGGCCGTGTGTGCCACCTGATTGACGGCCTCTACCACCGCTTTGTTGTAGTTGGCTACTGAAAGGTTGTTCTGCGCCTGAGCGATATCCAGCCCGGCGTTAAGCCTGCCGCTGTCGAAAATCGGCAGCGTCAGCCCGGCGGTCACGCCCATCTGCTGCGCGGACGAACGGAACAGATCGCTCAGATGGAGGGCATCCTGCTGTAAGAACGCCATCAGGTTCACGTCAGGATAAAACGCCGCTCGGGCGGCCTCCACTTCGCTCATGGAGGCTTCGATATACCAGTGCGCCTCCTGCAGATCCGGACGGCGTGCCAGCAGTTCATAGCCGAGCGTCGACGGTAGCGAGGCTTCCACCGTCGGCAGGGCGTGCCGCGTCAGCTTCACGGAGGAGGCGTTCGTCAGCGCGACCAGGCGCGCCTCAATGGCTTTCATTTTCCCGTTGACTTCGGCCAGCTGCTCTTCGGTTTTGCTGGCGTTGATATCCGTTTCAACGCCCTCCACGGAGGAGGTGATCCCGTGCTGATACAGCTCGCGATCGGCACCGATAATATTGTCCTGCTCATGTTTAATCTCCGCGAGGACCTCCCCCACGGCGGCCTGCGTTTGCCACTCCCAGTAGAGCCGCGCCACGCTGCTGGCCAGCAGCTGACGGGTCTGCTCCAGCTCCGCTTTTTGCGCATTCACTTTGCCAATCCGGGCTTCGACCTGCGCGCGATTTTTTCCCCACAGATCGAGATCCCAGCCTGCCGTCAGGCCAAAGGTGCCGTTGGTGTACCACGGCCCGGTTGTCCCTGCCGCCGGGTCGGTAATGGCAAAGGGCCCCATCAGCCCCTCGGCGGACATTTTCTGACGTTCGGCATCCGCTGAAAAATCAATCTGCGGACCGTCGGATGCCATAGCCGCTTTGGCCTGGGCTTCCGCAAGCGTAATGCGCTGACGGGCAATCTGCATATCCGGCGCATCGCTTAATGCTTTCGCAATAAGCCCGTTAAGTTCCGGATCGTTATATGCTTTCCACCACTCATTTTTCGGCCAGTCCTGATGATTCAGAACCGTATTCACCGACGCCGCCGTGGTTTGCGTTTTAATGGGAGATACCGTGGCATGTTCAGGCGCACAGGCAGCCAGAATAAAAACGAAGGGAGCACTCAGAGATAAAATAAGAGAACGTTTCATGACGCCATAAACTCAAAAAATAAAGGCGCAAATTACGCTTGATTCTCTTTATTTTTTTAGTAATGCGTGGCAATGCGTAAATTGTCATAGATTTAAATATACGGAAAAATATTCACCAAAATTATTATTTAAATTGAATTATGCAAATAAAAAATAATCAACCCGACAGGGTGAACATCCCCTGTCAGGTTGATCGCTTTATTAAACTTTCAGCGAAGCGCCTTTTGTCGCAATAACCTCTTTATACCAGTAGAAACTTTTCTTACGGCTGCGCGCCAGCGTGCCTTTCCCGCTGTCATCGCGATCGACGTAAATAAAGCCGTAGCGCTTAGAGAGTTCAGCTTTTGATGCGCTCACCAGGTCGATGGGCCCCCAGCTGGTGTAGCCCATCACCTCAACGCCGTCTTCAATGGCTTCCCGCACCTGCACCAGGTGATCGTTGAGATAGCTGATGCGGTAGTCATCCTGCACCGTGCCATCTGCGTCCGGTTTATCCTTCGCCCCGAGGCCATTTTCCACGATAAACAGCGGCTTCTGATAGCGATCCCAGAGCACGTTTAGCAGAGTACGCAGGCCGATGGGGTCAATCTGCCAGCCCCATTCGGAACTGGCCAGATGCGGGTTTGGCACCATGCTCAGGATATTGCCGCGCGCCTGCTGGTTGAGGGCTTCATCCGCGGTGACGCAGCCCGTCATGTAGTAGCTGAAGGAGATAAAATCGACGGTCGATTTCAGCGCCTCGCGGTCGGCGTCAGTGACCTCTAGCTGAATGCCGTTGTCGCGGAAGAAGCGCTGCATATAGCCCGGGTAGGCGCCGCGGCACTGCACGTCGCCAAAGAATTGCCACGCGCGGTTTTCCTGCAGCGTCTCCAGAACATCTTCCGGCTTGCAGGTCAGCGGATACATCAGGCCGCCCAGCAGCATATTGCCGATTCTGGCATCCGGGATAATCTCATGGCAGGCCTTCACCGCCAGCGCGCTGGCCACCAGCTGGTGGTGGATCGCCTGGTACACCTCCCCTTTGCTGCTGGTTTCCGGCAGACCGACGCCGGTCATCGGCGCGTGCAGAGACATATTGATCTCGTTGAAGGTCAGCCACAGCTTGACCTTCTCTTTGTAGCGCGCAAACACGGTACGGGCATAGCGCTCAAAGAAGCCGATAGTCTGACGGCTGCCCCACCCGCCGTACTGCTTCACCAGCCCCCACGGCATCTCATAGTGCGACAGCGTCACCAGCGGCGTGATGTTGTGCGCGGCCAGCTCGTCAAACAGCCGGTCGTAAAACGCCAGCCCCGCCTCGTTCGGCTGCTGCTCGTCACCGTTCGGAAAAATGCGGGTCCAGGCAATGGAGACGCGCAGGCAGCTAAAGCCCATCTCGGCGAACAGCTTGATGTCTTCCGGGTAGCGATGATAGAAGTCGATGGCGACATCCTTGATGCCGCTGTCCCCAGGGACGCGCTCAACTACCGGGCCGAAGACACCCTGCGGCTGAACGTCAGAGGTGGACAGCCCTTTCCCCTCCTCCAGATACGCACCCTCTACCTGATTCGCGGCAACCGCGCCGCCCCATAAAAAATCGTCCGGGAAAGTTTTCATCACGTTCTCCTGTTATTGATGACTGACGCTGAGTAACGGCGCACCGGCAATGACGGACGTTGCCGCCACGGTCGCCACCTCGCGATACTCGTCGCTGTTACTGATAATAATCGGGGTCGCCAGGTCGTATCCGGCATCGATAATCGCCTGTCGGTCAAACTCCAGCAGCAGATCGCCGGGCCGCACCGTGTCACCGACCTTCACATGGGCGGTAAACGGCCTGCCGTCGAGCTTCACGGTGTCGATACCCACGTGGATCAACACTTCAATCCCGCTGTTACTGAGCAGGCCGATGGCGTGTTTGGTCTGGAACAGCGAAGCCACCACACCGGCAAACGGGGCAACCACTTTGTTATCGGAGGGAATAATCGCGGCGCCGCTGCCCAGCAGGCCGCTGGCAAACGTGGTATCCGGCACCTGGTCGAGAGCAAGAACGGTACCGGTCATCGGCGATAGCACATCGTTTTCGCCCGCGGAGACCATATTCTCTGGCGCGGTGTTTCCTGGCATACCGGCGAGCAGCGTCAGGCCGCAGCTCAGCACCAGCGCCACCACCGTGCCGATAATGCCTCCCCACAGCGTGGCGTCAACGCCGCCCGGCGGAATCATCTGGGCGATGGTAAAGATATTGGCGAAGCCGAAGGAGTAAACGTGGGTGTCGCTGAAGCCGACAATCGCCCCGCCGATAGCGCCAGCCACGCAGCCAAAGATAAACGGACGGCGCAGCGGCAGGTTTACGCCATACACTGCGGGTTCGGTGATACCAAAAATACCTGCCGTCACGGATGAACCGGCCAGCATTTTCTGACGCGCATCGCGGGTACGCAGGAAAATGCCCAGCGCCGCCCCCACCTGGCCAAACACCGCAGGCAAAAGCATGGGCAGCATGGAGTCATGCCCCAGCACCGCCAGGTTGTTGATCATCAGCGGCACCAGCCCCCAGTGCAGGCCAAAAATAACGCAGACCTGCCACAGCGCGCCCATCGCCGCGCCCGCCAGCCACGGTGCCAGAACGTAAATAGTCTGATAGCCGTTCGCCAGCATCTGGCTCAGCCAGGTCGCCAGCGGCCCGATAACGAGGAAAGTCAGCGGCACGGTCACGGCCAGACAGATCAGCGGCGCGAAGAAGTTTTTCATCGAGGAAGGCAGCAGCCTGGTGCTCTGTTTTTCCAGCCAGCAGCTGACCCACGCGGCGAGAATAATCGGGATCACTGACGCGCTGTAGTTGAACCACGTGACGGGGATGCCCAAAAAGGCTTCCGATACCGCCCCCGGCTGCTGGCTGGCGTTGAACGCCGCAATCATCACCGGATGGGTGAGCGCCCCGCCGATCACCATGGTAATAAACGGGTTGCCGCCGAACTTTTTCCCGGCGGTATAGCCCAGCACCAGCGGGAAGAAGAAAAACAGCGCATCGCTGGCGGCAAACCAGATTTTATACGTGCCGCTCTCGGTCGTGAGCCAGCCGCAGACCACGGCCAGCGCCAGCAGCCCCTTCAGAATACCGGACGCGGCCAGAATGCCGATAAATGGGGTAAAGATCCCGGAGACGATGTCAATCAGGCGGCCCAGCAGGTTCCCCTTTTCGCCCTTCTCTTCCACGACAGGGGCGTCGTCGGTCAGGCCTGCTTCATTGCGCACTGCCTGCCAGACGTCGTGAACATGGTTGCCAATCACCACCTGAAACTGACCGCCGCTTTCGACCACCATGATCACGCCCGGGTTTTTCTTGAGCCCTTCCGCATCCGCCCGTTGATTCTCTTTCAGTTTGAAGCGAAGCCGGGTCGCGCAGTGCACAAGATTGACGATGTTCTCTTTTCCGCCAACGTGGCCGAGAATATCCTTCGCTAACGCCTGGTATTCCATCTCGATTTCCTTACATCCGATGCCCGCAGGCACCTGTTGACTGAGTACAAAAATAAAAAAACCCGAGAACGACCTTCTGACGAAGGCCGCGCTCAGGTTTTGCCTGCGTGATGCAGTAACAATCCTGTTTTGAGGCTTAACGCCCCTCTTTTCTCACCCGCTCGATATGAATGGCGAGGAACATAATTTCTTCGGTTGTCAGCTCACGCTGATAGCTTTTGTTCAGGTGCTGCGCAATTTTCTCGGCGCATTTCCACGCCTTCGCGTAGTTGTCTTTGACTGCGGTATGCAGCGAGACATCGTCATCTTCCACCACGGTGCGGGTGAGCATCCGCTGGGCAAAAAACTTCAGGTGGGTGACGAAACGCTGGTAGCTGAGCGACTCTTCGTCATACTCAAGCTGCAGCTGATACTTCACCAGCTGCAGGATCTCCTGCATCACCCGCGTCACGTGCATCACCTCCGGCATTTCGCTGTTCAGCTGCGCGGTAACCAGATGCAGCGCGATAAAACCGGCCTCATCCTCCTCCAGTTCGACGTTAAGGCGTCTGGCGATAATGGCCCGCGCCTCCTGCCCTAACTCAAACTCCTTCGGATACAGCCGTTTAATATCCCACAGCAGCACGTTTTTGATGGCCAACCCGTTCTTCTGCCGCTCAATCGCAAAGTAGCAGTGATCGGTGAGGGTGATATACAAGCTCTCCTGTAGCTTGCCCAGCCGCTGCGCCGCCAGCCCGATGATGCGGTCGCAGGTGGTCATCACCTCCAGCGGAATCTGACTCAGCAGCTCGCCGAGCCGATGCACCAGTTCATCGCTTTGTAACGCAAACACCTTTTCAACCCGCGCGGTATCCAGCGCTTCACCGACGCGCTTCTGAAAGGCCAGCCCACGGCCCATCACCACCTGTTCGCGCCCGCGCTCATCCTGAACAACCACCACGTTATTATTGAGTATCTTGGCGATTTTCATCTGAACCCCAGAAACAAAAAAACCTGACCTCCGGCAGATGCCAGAAAATCAGGTTTTGCCTGCCTAAGCAGTAACAATCCAGTTCTGGCACTCTATCAGTTTCATTCGTAGCCTCAATGCGTCACGCGTCAGAAACGTGACGCGGATCGAACTTGCTACCGTGATATCAGAAGGTCACCACCGTTTTCAGCTCGGTGACCCAGGCATCCTGGGTGCGGCTGACCCCGCCGGGATGGTGCCAGTACTGAATGCCCGGCTGCAGTTCAAGCCATGACACCGGACGAAAGCGGTAGTAAAACTCGCCGTTCAGGGAATGGCCCGGCACCGGGTGCCAGGCCGGATTGTTGTAGTCGCTCACGCCGCTCAGGCTGTTCAGGTAACGCTGGTTGCGGGCGTACTGGCTGCTCATATCAATCCAGGTTAAGCCAAAGCCAATCCAGTCTTCCGGTCGCGCATCAAACAGTCCGCGGTAGCGCAGCGAGGCGGCGTAAACCTGATGCATGTAGTTAGTGCGCTGATCCGCAAGGCTCATGCTGAACGAGGTGCTCAACCCGCGATTCGGGTCATCCTGATGCTGCGTAAGCTGCTGGTTCAGCCCGGCGTACATGAACCAGGTCCGGTTGTGGGTATCGAATCCGTCCGGGTCCGTCGCGCCCGCCCCGCCGGATTTGCCGCGATAGAGATCGGTTTGCGGCGCGTTGGTAAACACCACGCCCAGGTTGTACGCGCCCGGCAGGCCGTTAATCAGCGGACGCGCTTCGATTTCAACCGGCAGTAAGACCCCTTTGCTGCCCTTCGTCGACCAGCTCCAGGCATGGCTGCGGCTGGCGGCCTGCGGATTCTGCTCCATCACGCCGCCTTTTAAGGTCAGCGTCGGCGTGAGTTTATAGGCAAGCGTGGTGCCCCAGGTGTGGACGTTCCAGTTGTTCCAGGTCAGCGAGTTGGCTGACTTTCCGCCGCACTGGGACAGCAGCTGAAAATCACAGGGGATAATTTGATCGAAGGTTTGCACCTTGTTCATCATCCCGATGCGCCAGGTCAGACGCCGGTCGTCAAAGCTGCGGGCAAAGGTCAGCCAGCCCAGACGGGTAATCGACTGCCCGCCCCAGCTCTCCTGGGTCAGATCGTTGAAGTTGACGCGCGGGTCCTGCACGCGTTTGGTGGTGAGATCGTCATTGTGGTTGCGGTTGACGATGTTCCCCTCGATACGCGCGTCCGGGATACCGGTCCAGCGCTCCAGGTCCTGATTGAAGGTCAGCGCGAACTGGTCAATATAGGCCACGTGGGAGTCGTGGTTATATCCGCCACCGCCGTTCCAGCCAATTTCATTCAGGTATCCGAGGTTATAGGTAAAACCGTTATCGTTAAGGATTTTACGTATGCCGAGCATTTCGCCCAGCACAGGCTCCGGCGGAGCTTCAAACCCTAATACCGTACCGTTCCAGTCTTGCGCCATCGACAGCGGGGATATCGCCAATAAGGCGAACGCATAGAGTTTATTTTTATATGCCATGATAACAACCTGTGATTGAGTATTGAGTGCGTAACCGGCCGCAGGAAATTTTTCTATTTCCTGTCGCTATTTCTTTTTTTAAAAATCATTAAAAAGCGCTAAGCCAAATATCTCTCCTGCGTAAATGACAGGCAAAAAAAAACCTAAGCGCCCCACAGCGAAAATGCTGTGGAACGCTTAGGTTTTGCCTGTTAACCAGTCACAATCCTGCGTTGAAAACAGTGGCACCTTAACACCGTCGCGCCACGTTGAAAACCTGAACTGTTTTCTGTTTTAAAAAAGTGTGAGCAATTTAACGCTTATTATTTGGACTGAATCACCCGCGCAATATCAGCCGACGTCTGTAAAGTACGAATCTCCTGAAATAACTCCAGCGCTTCCTCGTACTCTTTGCGTAAATAACTCAGCCACTGCTTAATACGCGCGACGTGATACAAACCGGTATCGCCCTGCTTTTCCAGACGGCTGTATTTTTGCAGCAGCGTGACGACATCTGCCCACGGCATACGCGGTTCGTTATATTTCACCACCCGGCTGAGGTTAGGCACATTCAGCGCGCCGCGGCCGATCATTACCGCATCGCAGCCGGTGGCCTGCAGACAGGCCTGCGCGCTCTCGTAGTCCCAGATTTCGCCGTTGGCGATCACCGGAATGGAGAGGCGTTTGCGGATCTCACCGATCGCCTGCCAGTTTATGCGATCGGCTTTGTAGCCATCTTCTTTAGTGCGGCCATGCACCACCAGCTCGGTGGCCCCGGCCTGCTGCACCGCATCGGCGATCTCAAACTGTCGGGCATCGCTGTCCCACCCCAGCCGCACCTTTACCGTCACCGGCAAATGCGCGGGCACGGCCTCGCGCATGGCTTTCGCGCCGCGGTAAATCAGCTCGGGATCTTTCAGCAACGTCGCCCCGCCGCCGCTGCCGTTCACCAGCTTCGACGGACAGCCGCAGTTGAGATCTACCCCGTAAGAGCCCAGCTCAACCGCGCGGGCGGCGTTTTCCGCCAGCCATTCCGGATACTGGCCGAGGAGCTGAATCCGCACCAGCGTGCCGGAAGAGGTCCGGCTCTGGTTGTGCAGCTCGGGGCAAAGCCGGAAGAAGGATTTTACCGGCAACAGCATATCGACCACGCGCAAAAACTCCGTCACGCAGAGATCGTAGTCGTTCACCTCGGTCAGAAGCTCGCGCACGAGGGAGTCGAGCACGCCTTCCATTGGGGCCAGTAAAACACGCATAGCAGTACCTGTGAAAAAAGACGCGCTATAGTAGCCGCTCTCTATTTCGCTGGGAAGCGCTTCTGTTCAGGCAGAAAGTCACCCGGCGTTGCCCCAACAATGGCGCGAAACGCCGCCGCAAATGCCGCCGGGCCGGAAAACCCCAGCATCCAGGCCACCTGCTTAACCGGGTATCCGTTGGCGAGAAGATCCAGCGAGGCACAAATCCTTGCGCGCTGTCGCCAGGCCCGGAAACTAAAGCCGGTATCGTTGATAAACGCACGTGAAAATGTGCGTTCTGACATCGCGGCCCGTTCCGCCAGCCTTTCCAGAGAGAGATCCCAGAGATTGTTGGCAATGATGTCACAGGCCACGCGATGTAAGCGCTCATCCACGGGCATCGGCAGCTCGGCTGAAATCTGCTGCGTCTCGCTGAGGATGTCGAGCAGCAAAACGGCCATGCTGCGCTGGTTTGCCGGCCGGTATTCCGCGCTGAACAGCCCGGCAATCAGCTCTTTGAACAACGCTGTGGCCATAATCACGTGAACCTCGTCTTTCCGCTTAAAAGGTTCGCATTGCGAAATCAGTGCCGGGCTAAACCAGACCGCGCGAAGCTCCGTTGCGGATAACACGCTGTAGGTATGCTCCTGAAAGGGAGGGATCCACAGCGCGCGCTGCGGCGGTATGACCCAGCGTTTGCTGCCGGTTTCGACCAGCATGACTCCTTTGATGGCAAACAAAAGTTGTCCCTGCGAATGCTGGTGAGGCGGATCGACTTCGCCGCGCGTATAGCGAATTGCCCCTCTTGACCATCCGATGGCATCGTCGTGAATTGGCGTTTTATCGATAACGGTTGGCATTTCACATTCTCCCCTTCCTCTTATGATGCTGCTTGTACACGTAACCGGAGAGAGACGCAATGCACATCCATTTTATTATTCATGAACATTTCGAGGCGCCAGGCGCCTATGAAATCTGGGGGAAAAGTCGCGGCTGCAGTCTGAGCTACACCAGAGTGTATCAGGGCGAACCGTTACCTGAGGAACTGGGGCACACAGACCTGCTAATCATCATGGGAGGCCCGCAGTCCCCCGCCACCACGCGTGAGGAATGCCCCTGGTTTGATGCGCAGGCGGAAAAGGCACTCATCAGCCGCGCGATAGAGGCAGGTAAAACGGTGATAGGCGTTTGTCTGGGCTCACAGCTTATCGGCGAAGCGCTGGGCGCCGCGTTTTGCCACAGCCCGGAAAAAGAGATCGGCACATTTCCCGTCAGGCTCACAGATGCAGGCAAGGCGAACCCGCTGTTTGAGGGCTTTGGCAGCGTGCTGAACGTCGGTCACTGGCATAACGACATGCCTGGGTTGACGCCGCAGGCTAAGGTTCTGGCTTACAGCGAGGGCTGTCCCCGCCAGATCGTGCAGTACAGCGAACGGGTTTACGGTTTCCAGTGCCATATGGAGCTAACGCCGGAGGTGGTAGAGTTGCTGATTGAGCATTCGCAGAATGACCTCCGCCGCGCGGGTGAATTCCGTTTTGTCGAAACGGCGGAAAAACTCCGCTCGCATGATTATCGCGAAATGAACCAGGTGCTGTTTTCTTTTCTCGATAAACTGACCGCCTGACGCTGATGCCTTCTCTGGCGCGTTACTTCGCCAGCGCAATCCCTTTCCTCTAAACTGTAGCCTGCACCAGTAAGGTGATACCGGACGTTCCATTCCGGAATGTCTGGTATGCTCAAAATTCATGATGTGATCCGTGGCACATTTTTAGGTTTAATTGTATGATGAATGCGTTTCAGCAAGGACTATCACCATGAGCAAATCATTGAACATTATCTGGCAATATCTGCGCGCATTCGTCCTGATTTACGCCTGCCTGTATGCCGGGATTTTCATCGCGTCGCTGCTGCCCATCACCATTCCCGGCAGCATTATCGGCATGCTGATCCTCTTCGTGTTGCTGGCGCTGCAAATCCTGCCTGCAAAGTGGGTCAATCCCGGCTGCTTCGTCCTCATTCGCTATATGGCGCTGCTTTTCGTGCCTATCGGCGTCGGGGTCATGCAGTATTTTGATTTGCTCAAAGCCCAGTTCGGCCCGATTGTTGTTTCCTGCGCGGTGAGTACGCTGGTGGTTTTCCTGGTGGTGAGCTGGAGTTCACATCTGGTGCATGGCGAACGTAACGTGATTGGGGAGAAAACAAAAAAATGATGGACAATATCTGGTGGTCCCTGCCGCTGACCCTGGCAGTGTTCTTCGCCGCACGTAAGCTTGCCGCGCGTTTCAAAATGCCCTTGCTGAACCCCCTGCTGGTGGCGATGGTGGTGATTATTCCGTTCCTGCTGCTCACCGGAATTCCTTACGAACGCTACTTTGCCGGCAGCAAAATCTTAAACGACCTGCTGCAACCCGCCGTCGTGGCGCTGGCGTTTCCTTTATATGAGCAGCTGCACCAGATCCGCGCCCGCTGGAAATCCATCATTACCATCTGTTTTGTGGGCAGCCTGGTGGCGATGATCACCGGCACGTCGGTGGCGCTGCTGATGGGCGCTTCCCCACAGATTGCGGCGTCAATCCTGCCTAAATCGGTGACCACGCCTATCGCGATGGCGGTTGGGGGCAGCCTCGGCGGCATTCCGGCCATCAGCGCGATGTGCGTCATTTTCGTCGGTATTCTCGGCGCGGTGTTTGGCCACACCCTGCTGAACGCGATGCGTATTCATACTAAGGCGGCACGGGGGCTCTCGATGGGCACCGCCTCGCACGCGCTGGGCACTGCCCGCTGCGCGGAGCTGGATTATCAGGAAGGGGCGTTTAGCTCCCTGGCGCTGGTGATCTGCGGGATTATTACCTCTCTGCTGGCCCCGTTCATTTTCCCGCTGATTCTGGCAGTGATGGGCTAAAATTTGCGATGCGTCGCGCAAATTTCATTTTGATTTCATAAGTTGCATACATAATGAGAAGTGGATCACATATAAAGCCCTGACGGCTCCGTAAACTACCGATCCATTAACCTTTATGAGGCAAACGCCATGCACCCACGTTTTCAAGCTGCTTTCGCCCAGCTTGCAGAGAATTTGCAGTCAGCCCTTACTCCCGTTCTGGCAGATGCGCACTTCCCCGCCCTGCTGACCCCGGAGCAGGTCACGATGCTGAAACAGGCAACGGGACTGGACGAAGACGCGCTGGCTTTCGCACTGCTTCCTCTGGCTGCCGCCTGCGCGCGGGCCGATCTCTCCCACTTCAACGTCGGGGCCATTGCGCGCGGCGTCAGCGGCACCTGGTACTTCGGCGGCAACATGGAGTTCCTGGGCGCAACCATGCAGCAGACCGTTCACGCCGAGCAGAGCGCCATCAGCCACGCCTGGCTGCGCGGTGAAAAAGCGCTGAGCGCCATTACCGTGAACTACACCCCCTGCGGCCACTGCCGTCAGTTTATGAACGAGCTGAACAGCGGGCTGCAGCTGCGCATCAACCTGCCGGGTCGCGCACCGCACACGCTGGCGGATTACCTGCCTGACGCGTTTGGCCCGAAAGATCTGGAGATCAAAACCCTGCTGATGGACGAGCAGGACCACGGTTTCGCCCTGTCCGGCGATGACCTGAGCCAGGCCGCGATTACCGCCGCCAACAAGAGCCACACGCCGTACAGCAGGTCCCCGAGCGGCGTGGCGCTGCAGTGTCGCGATGGCCGAATCTTCACCGGCAGCTATGCGGAAAACGCCGCGTTTAACCCAACGCTGCCGCCGCTGCAGGGCGCACTCAACCTGCTGAGCCTGAACGGCTATGATTATCCTGACATTCAGCGCGCTATTCTGGCAGAAATTGCTGATGCGCCGCTGATTCAGTGGGATGCCACTGCCGCAACGCTTAAAGCGCTGGGCTGTACGACGATTGACCGCGTGCTGCTGGCGTAACCCTTCCGGCGGGTAGAAATGCCCGCCAGTTTGTTGAAAAACCCCTCAGTTGAGTCGCTGTTTCTTGCGCTAACCAGGCGGGTAAAGTAGCCTGAGTTAAATTTCACCTTCGGTACGAGCCATCTGCATGTTAAAGCGCGTTTTTTACAGCCTGTCTGTCCTGGTCGGCATACTGCTGTTGATCGTGCTCGGCCTCGACCGGTGGATGAGCTGGAAAACCGCCCCCTACATCTTTGACGACCTGCAGGACCTGCCCTATCGTCAGGTTGGGGTAGTGCTCGGCACCGCCAAGTACTACCGCACCGGCGTCATCAACCAGTATTACCGTTACCGCATTCAGGGCGCGCTGAACGCCTACAACAGCGGCAAGGTGAACTACCTGCTGCTGAGCGGCGATAACGCCCTGCAAAGCTATAACGAACCGGTGACGATGCGTAAGGACCTGATTGCCGCGGGCGTGGATCCTGCCGATATCGTGCTCGACTATGCGGGCTTCCGCACCCTGGACTCCATCGTCCGCACGCGCAAGGTCTTCGACACCAACGACTTCATCATCATCACCCAGCGCTTCCACTGCGAGCGCGCGCTGTTTATCGCCCTGCACATGGGCATTCAGGCGCAGTGCTATGCGGTGCCGTCGCCAAAAGATATGCTGAGCGTGCGCGTCCGCGAGTTCGGCGCCCGCTTTGGTGCCCTGGCCGATCTGTATATCTTCAAACGCGAACCGCGCTTTTTAGGCCCGCTGGTGCCGATTCCGGCGATGCACGAAGTGCCGGAAGACGCGCAAGGTTACCCCGCCGTCACGCCTGAGCAACTGCTCGATATGCAGAAAAAAGAGAAATAGCGGGACCGCCTTTATACTTTCTTTACGCCGGGCCTGACGCTTTTTATCTCCCCTTTACGTCGGCTCTTTTAAGCTGAGTTCACTGCCGCTACGGCTTCATTGAAGAATGACTATGAACTCGATAATGAATGCGTTTTTCCTCAAAAGTCTCCGTCCGTACTTTAACTTTCCCGGCTTATCACTCCCTGGCGCACTCAATTCTGGCCTCTGGCTGGATGAAAAAATTGACGCCCTGCAGCACAACGTTGCCGTGGAAGTGGCCGATTATCTGGAACGTTACCCGCAAACGAAACATGTTGACGTTTACCTGAACGATATCAACGGCACGATGCGCGGCAAGCGCCTCTCGGTAGAGAGCATGCTGAGCCTGGAAAAAGGCTGTTATTTTCCGCTTTCCGTCTACTCAATGGACCAGAAGGGAAACATCGCCACCCCGCTTTATGATGAACCCGACCGGCTGTGCGTCCCGGTCGCCGGTTCTCTACGCCCCTGTCCGCAGGATCCGGAGCACACCGCGCAGATCCTGCTGACGATGAAAGACAGCGACGGTAACCCCTGCCCGCTTGAGCCGCGCGCGATACTGCAGAACGTCGTGGCCCGCTTCCACCAGCACGGCCTTTTCCCGGTGATTGCCCCGGAAATCGAGTTTTACCTGACGGGACAGGGCGAACGCGATCCGCAAAATCAGGGCTGTTTTCACATGGATACCTCGTCGGCGCACGCGGCGCTGTTTGACGAGCTGGAACAGCTGGCGCACCTGCAGCGCATCCCGCTGTCAGGGGTGGTAGCGGAAGCCGAGTCCGGACAGTACGAATTAAACCTGAAGCACAGCCAGCGCGTCGTAGAGGTCTGTGATAACGTGCTGGCCCTGCGCCGCCTGACCCGCTATGTCGCTGAAAAGCACGGTCTTCAGGCCAACTTTATGGCTAAGCCGTTCAGCGAGCTTTCCGGCAGCGGTTTGCACATCCATTTCAGCCTGAACGATAGCCGTGGCGAAAACGTTTTTGCCTCGCCGGTGAACGCGCTGAGCAGCATGATGCGTTTGTGCATCGCGGGCCAGCTGGCGCTGATGCCCGCCTCCGTCGCTATTCTTGCGCCGGGGGTCAACGCGTTTCGTCGCCTGCGTAAAAACCTGACGGAACCCGTCTTTAACTCCTGGGGCTATAACACCCGCTCCGCCGCCTTGCGTATTCCCTGCTCGGATGAGAGCAACCGTCGTATCGAGTACCGGCTGGCCGGGGCCGATGCGAATCCGTATCTGGTGGCGGCCACTATCCTGACCGGCATGCTGTACGGGCTGGAACATATCGACGAGGGGGATCTCCCTGAGCCGCAGCACGACCAACCCGAGCTGCCGCTGTTCCAGCAGGAGGCGATTGAGGCCTTTGCCCGCTGTCAGTATCTCACCGACAGCCTGGGCGACGCCTTTTCCGAACAGTGGGTCGCCTGCAAGCTTTGTGAACTCGACTGGTTTGAGCGGATTGTGACGCAGGAGGAGTCCCATCTGGCATAGGGCATAAAAAAGCCCGCTCGGTGAGCGGGCCGGGTATGGCGAGTGACGATTACTTCTTACGGGCGTACTTCAGTGAATCCAGCGCAACCGCGAAGATAATGATGGCGCCCTTGATGATGTACTGCCAGTAAGGGTTCACGCCGATGTAGGTCAACCCGTAGTTGATGACGGTGAAGATGATCACACCGGTCACCACGCCGAGTACGGTACCCACGCCGCCGCTGAAGGAGACGCCGCCCACCACGCAGGCTGCAATCGCATCCAGTTCGTACATAAAGCCAAGGTTGTTCGTTGCAGAGCCGATGCGGCCCGCTTCCAGCATCCCGCCGAAGGCGTAGAACACCCCGGACAGGGCATAGATGATGAGCAGGTTCAGGGCAACGTTCACGCCGGAGACTTTCGCCGCTTCCGGGTTACCGCCGATAGCGAAGATGTTTTTGCCAAAGCGCGTTTTGTTCCACAGGATCCAGACGAAGGCGACCGCAATCAGCGCATAGAAGGTGATGTACGACAGGCGGAAGCTGCCCAGCGCGATAAACCCTTGCGTAAAGGTCGAGAAGCCGCTGTCAAAGCCCGAGATGGGCGAAGCACCGACGAAGTCGTAGTACAGGGAGTTGATACCGTAAACGATGATCATCGTGCCCAGGGTGGTGATAAATGGCGTCACGTTCAGGTAAGCGATGATAATACCGTTGATCAGACCAATCACCGCACCGATGGCGCAGACAATCAGGATCACCACGAAAATCGGCATGGTGGCCATTTCCGGGAAGACCTTGTTGGCGTTTTCCATCGACTGCAGCAGGGTTGCCGCGATAACCGCCGCCAGACCTACCTGACGACCGGCAGAAAGATCCGTCCCCTGGGTCACGATCAGACCCGCCACGCCCAGCGCAATGATAATACGCACGGAGGACTGGGTCAGAATGTTACTCAGGTTCAGCAGGCTTAAGAACGTAGGGTCCTGGAAAATGATGATTGCCAGCAAGACTAAAAGAACAACGTAAATACCGCCTTCTTTCAGGTAAGTGAGAAAACTTTTTTTATTTAACGCACTCATGAGGAGCCCCTGATCTTAAAGGTGCAAAGACGCAAGACGCAAAATTTCGTTTTGCGTTGTCGTTTTGGTGTCAACAATACCGGCGACGAGACCATTGCTCATAACCAGAATACGGTCTGTGATCCCTAACAGTTCCGGCATTTCGGAAGAAATGATAATGATCCCTTTATTCTTTTTCGCCAGCTCGGCAATTAGCTGATAAATTTCAAACTTCGCGCCGACGTCAATACCGCGGGTCGGCTCATCCAGCATCAGGATTTCGGGCTGCGTTAATAACCAACGGCCAATAATCACTTTCTGCTGGTTACCGCCTGACAACGAACCAATCTGGGTGCGGTGGCCTGGCGTTTTTACGCGCATGGAGTCAATCACCCATTGGGTATCGCTCTTCATGCGGGAGTTATCCAACAGCCCAACTTTGTTTTTGTAATTGCGAATGTTAGAAATTAACGAGTTAAAGTTAATATCCAGATAAGCATAAATACCGGTCGAACGACGCTCTTCCGTCACCAGCGCAAAACCATTATTAATGGCTTCGTTGGCGTTGTGGTTATTGATTTTCTTACCGTGCAGCGTAATGGTGCCTTCGGCTTTCTCACGAATGCCAAACAGGGTTTCCACGATATCGGTACGCTTTGCCCCCACCAGGCCGGCAATCCCCAGGATTTCACCCTTGTGCAGGTCGAAGGAGACATCGCGAATAGACGGCTGACGTAACGAGGTCAGATTGCGCACTTCCAGAATCACTTCACCCGGCTTGTTTTCTTTGTCCGGGAAGCGCTGGTTCAGGGAACGGCCGACCATCATGGCGATGATCTTGTCCATGTCCAGCCCTTCCAGCGGCTGCGTGGCAATCCACTGGCCGTCGCGCAGGATGGTGATCTCATCGCACAGCTGGAAGATCTCTTCCATTTTGTGGGAGATGTACACAATGCCGCAGCCGCGATCTTTCAGCTTACGAATAATGGTAAAAAGGTGGTTAACCTCTTTTTCCGTTAATGACGATGTCGGTTCGTCCATGATGACAATTTTCGCATCATAGGAGAACGCTTTGGCAATTTCGATCATCTGCATCTGGGAGACGGATAATGTTCCCACGCGGGCGCGCGGATCGATATCAATATCCAGCTCGTCGAAAATCGCCTTGGTGTCGCGATACATTTTGTCCTGATCGACAAAAACACCTTTGGTGGGATAACGCCCCAACCACATGTTATCCATGACTGAACGCTGCAGCACCAGGTTTAATTCCTGGTGAACCATCGAGATACCGTTTTCCAGTGCTTCTTTCGCTGAATGGAAATCGATCTCTTTCCCCTGAAAAAGAATGCTGCCAGAATCTTTTTGATAGATCCCAAAAAGACATTTTAATAATGTTGATTTACCCGCACCGTTCTCCCCCATTAAGGCATGAATAGAGTGAGGACGCACTTTTAAATTAACATTATCGAGTGCCTTAACGCCGGGAAATGACTTGTTGATACCGCTCATTTCCAACAGGTATTCACCGGATGACTGAGTTGTTGTGCTGACCATAATTATACCTTGTTGGCCTCGCATATCGCGTTATAAAAGGGCGCAACGAATTGCGCCCAGTGGAGACAGTACCGCTTACTTATTTACCGATAAACTCAGCCAGGTTGGACTGGTCTACGCCCACGTAAGGTACGCGAACGATTTTGTTGTCAATTTTCCAGTTGGTGCCATCTGCCGCACCTTTGCCATCGGCCAGGTTTTTCGCCAGGTCGAAGGTGGCTTTCGCCTGGTTGTTGGCATCGTTCAGCACGGTACCGGCCATCGCACCGGATTTAACCAGCGCCAGCGCTTCTGGCAGCGCATCTACGCCGAATACCGGGATAGAGGATTTGTTGTGTGCTTTCAGCGCTTCTACCGCACCCATTGCCATCGCATCGTTGTTGGCGATAACCACTTCGATTTTGTTGGCGTTAGGGCCGGACAGCCACGCGTCCATCTTATCTTTCGCCTGAGCGGTATCCCACATCGCGGTATCTAACGCCAGCTGCTGGGTTTTCAGGCCCTTGTCGTTCAGCTCTTTGATAACGTAGGTGGTACGCGCTTCAGCATCCGGGTGGCCAGGTTCGCCTTTCAGCAGCACGAACTGAATCTGACCGTCTTTGTTCAGGTCCCAGTTCGGGTTCGCCGCCCAGTGTTTCGCGATCAGATCGCCCTGAATAATACCGGACTCTTTGGAGTCGGTACCGACGTAATACGCTTTGTCGTAGCTATCCAGCGCCTTACGGGAAGGTTCTTTGTTGAAGAAGACGATCGGCACGTTCTGGCCGCGCGCTTTTTCAATAACCGTGCCTGCTGCAGCCGGGTCAACCAGGTTGATGGCCAGGGCTTTCACGCCTTTCGCCAGCAGAACGTCGATCTGGTCGTTCTGTTTGGACTGGTCATTCTGGGAGTCGTTCATCAGCAGCTGAACGTCTGGCGCTGCTTTCGCATCTTTCTCAATCGCTTTACGCACAACAGACATGAAGTTGTCGTCGTATTTATAGATGGTCACACCAATACGGGTATCCGCAGCGTGCGCTGCTGCACCAAAAAGCATGCTTGCCATTACAGCAGACAGGGTCAACACCTTCTTATTCATGGTATCTCCGGTTTTTTTTATGCAGGGTAGTTCTTGTGAATAACGAGCGGCGGGCAGATGTTAATAAAACGTTACTGACAGCCGAGGTTCACTTATAAAATTTCTCTCTTCCGTGTTCGGTAACGCTCCAGAAATGCGTTTTATTCGTTGTTTGCGGCACATTGGCTATAGTGAAAGTGAATAATCACTGTTACATAGCGTTTCAGCCCCTAAAACGCTGACATCATAGTCAGCGCCTTGTTAAGATACTGTGAATTTACTCACAGATTGAAAACGGTTACATCACCACATGTAATCAGTTAGTGATCGGAACCACAATTTGCCGGGCAGCGACGGAGTGGCGGCGCACTAAAGTCGGCATGAAACAGTGTGTTGCCCCCGGATCCAGCACGCCTGCGGCCCCCTGTAACGCCAGCTCAGTCGCCAGTTTCGCCATAGAGGCAATCGGGTAACGCACGGTTGTCAGCTGCGGGTCGGTGTAACGGGCAATCGGGATATCATCGAAACCAATGAGTGATAAATGCTGTGGCACCGCAATGCCGTTATCCTTCAGCGCGGTCAGGGCGCCTGCCGCCATGCTATCGTTATAGGCAAACACCGCAGACAATTGCAGATTGCGGCCCAGCAGCTCTACCATCGCCGCTTCACCGCCCTGCATGTCCGGCGTGCCGGTTCCCACCCAGCTTTCGGAAGGCGTAATGCCATGCTCTTTCAGGGCGTTTTGCCACCCCTCGCGCCGCAGTTCGTCATCTTCAATCGCGTGGCTGGAGGCCAGATAACCGATCCGCTGATGCCCGTTATTGATGAGCATTTTCGTGGCCATCATGGCGCCGCTGACGTTATCCAGCCCGACGCAGCGGTGGGCATAGCCGGGGACGATGCGGTTGATCAGCACCATGCCCGGGATCTGCTCCATCAATCCGGTTAGCTCTTCATCGCTTAAGGCTTTTGAGTGGACAATCAAGGCGTTACAGCGCTGGCGGATCAGCACTTCAATGGCATGGCGTTCTTTTTCCGCCTCATGATAGCTATTGCCGATCAGGACATATTTCTCGTGCTGCTGGGCGACCATATCGACCGCTTTCACCAGTGCGCCGAAAAAGGCATCCGAGACATCCATCACCACCACGCCGATGGTGTCGCTGACCTGCGTCGCAAGCGCCTGGGCATTGGCATTTGGCCGGTACCCGAGCTGGGTCACGGCCTTCATTACGGTTTCTCGGGTTTCAGGGCTGACCAGCGCGCTATTGTTCAGCACGCGTGAGACGGTAGCCACAGAAACGCCCGCCTGACGGGCGACGTCACGAATGGTGATCATATTCACCATCCTTCAAAGGATTGCAGCAACTCACAGACACCCCCTGTGTTTAGCAAGGTGGCTATTTTGGCAGCGAGAGAAAGGGGACTACGTGAAGAAGCTCACAGTCATGAAAACGCTTACATCCGTTTTGTTAATGATTGTGATCCAGATCGTTATCTGGATGTATTTTTCAATGATATCCCTGAAGCACGTACGGTTAACTGACGCCATACCCACTCCAGCGGTCCCTGGCGGAAATAGCGTAGCCAGAGAACAGAAAACGCCAGGTTTACCGCCCAGACCGGAATAACAAACGCCAGCAGCGTAAAGCGGTCGAATTTCATAAACAGGCCAAAGCGATAGAAAAGCGTGGTGCAGATTAGCGTTTGCAGGAGGTAATTGCTTAACGCCATGCGTCCCACGCAGGCGATAGCGCTGACCATCCACAGACGAGAAAGCGAGGGCCAGAAGCCGTAGATCAGCGCCGCGTAGCCGATGGTCTGGAACGGCGCGCTCAGTTCACGCGGCACCTGGAGCAGGAACGCGCACCAGCGGTAATCCCAGTGGATATGCCACTGCGCTATCACCGCCGGGAGGTTAATCAGCACACCGAGCAGCACCAGACCGGCGCCTGTGCGACGATAGTGACGCAGGCTGAATTCCCCTTTCAGCCAGCCGGTGCGCATCAGTGACGCGCCCATCAGCATCATGCCCGCCAGCTGCCAGCCGTATTGCGCGCCCAGCGCGAGGAGGTTATCCCCCAGCATATCCGCGCGGTTGCTTATCGCTTCCGTACCGCCTTTCAGCTTCCAGAACTGTTCGTACTGCAGGTTAGCGGCATCCGGGATCCAGGCACGATTCGTCGTCTCCCCGGAGATCATCCCCAGCAGCAGCAGTACCCCAAGCCCCATGACATAGAGCATCACGCCGGTGTTGAAAAGGCTTTTAACGCTGTGCGCATCGCGAATGAGGCGCCAGCAGATGAGCCCGACTAACCCATACGCGAGAAGAATATCGCCGTCCCAGAAGAACAGGCCATGGATAAAACCGAGGATAACCAGCAGCGTCAGGCGCGACTGGATCCAGCGCGTACCGCGTTTGAGGAGGAGCTGCAGGCCTGCGCCAAACAGCAGGGCAAAGAGCGTAAGGAATTTGACCTGCGCAAAGAGATCGAGGATTGCCCAGGTCCAGGCATCACTGCGGGTAATGTCGCCATACCACGCGGGATTGAGATACGCCGCCTTCGGCAAACCGAAGGCGGTGATATTAAGCAGCAGGATACCGAGAATGGCGACGCCGCGAACAAAATCGAGCGTGACGTTTCGCTCCATGGTCCCTGCCCTGTCAGACTTAGTTGTGGTGACGTACGGCGCGCAGGAACTCCTGGCGGGTATTCTGGCTCGATTTAAACAGACCGCCCAGCGAGGTTGTGGTGGTCGCACTGGTGGCATCGCGCACGCCGCGCGCTTTCACGCAGTAGTGAACCGCGTCGATAGAGACGGCCACGTTATTGGTGCCCAGCAGCGTTTGCAGCGCGGTCAGGATCTGCTGGGTCAGGCGCTCCTGCACCTGCGGACGCTGAGCGAAGAACTGCACGATGCGGTTAATCTTCGACAGGCCAATCACCGTGTCTTTAGGGATATACGCCACGGTCGCTTTACCGTCGATGGTCACGAAATGGTGTTCGCAGGTGCTGGTCAGCGTGATATCGCGGACCGTTACCATCTCATCCACTTTCATCTTGTTTTCAATGACGGTGATTTTCGGGAAGTTGGCGTAATCCAGGCCGGAGAAAATTTCGTCGACGTACATTTTCGCGATGCGGTGCGGCGTCTCCATCAGACTGTCGTCACTCAGATCGAGATTCAGCAGCTCCATGATGTCGGTCATGTGACCGGCAATCAGACGCTTGCGGGTTTCATTGTCCAAATCCTGTACGGGCGGACGCAGTGGCGTTTCAAGACCGCGCGCAACCAGGGCTTCGTGGACCAGGGCAGCTTCTTTACTGAGTGATGACATTTTGTTCTCCTGCAGGTGTGGCGTCTTTTGCCCTCGTTGTGGCAAAAGTATGCGTTCATTGTGCGTGAGGCGGCGCACATAATCCAGTATTCACGACGATAATTATTGCGATTGCTGTTGCCTTTCAGCGTGACGATTCCAGACAAGCGCTCCTCCAACGAACAGCGCAATGCCCGCCAGCCCCAGCGCGGGCTCCAGCCGGTGGGTAAGCCAGGTTGATAACGCCGAGGTGACCGGACCAATCAACTGCCCAATCGCATACCCGGTGGTGAGCAGGCCTGCCATATAACGCGTGTGGTTTGGCGCCAGCTCGCGGCCGTATAAAAGAGAGAGCTGCACGGCACACAAAAAGCCGCCGCCCACCAGCAGCCCGCCCGTCAGCAAACCGCCAATGCCCGGCAGCAGCCAGGCCGCCAGCACGCCAGCTCCCTGTAACCACAGCACGATCGCCAGCCTGCGGTTAGCCGTTGAGGTATGGCGTAACAGAATACTGAGCGCGATGCCCACCACGGCGGCGAGACCAAAAATCGGCCAGGCAAACTGGGCAAACAGGCTGCCGGGAAAACGCACGGCCGCCATTTGCGACAGGAAGGTCGCCGGGAGGATATAGCCAAACCCGGCCAGGCTGTAGCTCCAGACCAGACGCCTTAAATCCGCCGTCAGCACCAGCGGCTCCGGCGCGGTGCCGGGTCGATGGAGCTGCCCGGATCGCGGCAGGTAGCGCGCCACCAGCGCAATCAGCACCAGCGCCAGCACGCCGTAGATTTGCCATGCCGCCCCGGCCGACAGGGACTTCGCCTGAATATAGACGGCGAGCAGCCCGCTCAGGGCAATGCCCGCCCCCGGTCCGGCAAACACCGCAGCGCTCAGGCCCGGTTTACCCAGCTGTCCCAGCCGTTCGTTGGTCCAGGCGGCAATGAGTACCATCGACCAGCCGCTCATGCAGCCAATCACGAAGCGCAGCAGGCCGTGCACGACGGCGTTATCCGCTGCCGCGGAGAGCAGCGTCAGCGCCACCGCGCCGGTGATGCCCAGCCAGAGGCGCGTTTCAACGAAGCGGTGCGCACGCATCGCATCCCACGCACCCACCAGATAGCCCAGATAATTCATCGCCGCCACCAGACCCGCGCTGGTCAGCGTAAGCTGTCCGGCAGCAATCATCAGCGGTACCTGAGGCGTAAAGGCAAAGCGCCCTATCCCCATCGCCACCACCAGAACGACAAACCCACTGAGCGCAATACGCAGCGCCATGACCGCTCCAATTGTTAAAGAAAAGTAAATTTATGATGCAGCATCTCGCCGCCTGGCGAAAGTGAAAGTTACTCACAGGTCAATGAAAAAGCTGTATTATGGGTTTTATGAATACGCATTCTCATTAAGGAGCCCTGCATGGAACTGCTCGAAGAGCACCGTTGTTTTGAAGGTCGACAGCAGCGCTGGCGGCACGACTCCACCTCTCTGAACTGTGCAATGACGTTCAGCATTTTCCTGCCGCCGACGGAAAACCCGCCGGTTTTGTTCTGGCTTTCCGGCCTGACCTGTAACGACGAAAACTTCACCACCAAAGCGGGCGCGCAGCGTATTGCCGCCGAGCTGGGCATTGCGCTGGTGATGCCAGACACCAGCCCGCGTGGCGACGATGTGGCCGACGATGCCGGATACGACCTGGGCAAAGGCGCCGGGTTTTATCTCAATGCGACCGAGCAGCCCTGGGCGCGCCACTACCGCATGTATGATTACCTTCGCGATGAACTTCCTGCGCTGGTGCAGTCGCAGTTTGCGGTTGGCGAGCGCTGCGCGATCAGCGGCCACTCGATGGGCGGGCACGGGGCGCTCATCATGGCGCTGAAAAATCCGGGGAAATACGTCAGCGTGTCGGCATTTGCACCGATTGTGAACCCAACGCAGGTGCCGTGGGGGCAGAAAGCCTTCACACACTATCTGGGTGAGGATGCGGAAAAATGGCAGGCATGGGACAGCTGCGCGCTGATGCTGGCCAGCAAAGCTGAAGAAGCCATTCCTACCCTTATCGATCAGGGTGATGCGGACCAGTTCCTCGCCGGTCAGCTGCAGCCTGCGGTGCTGGCAGAAGCGGCACGCCAGAAAGACTGGCCGCTGACGCTGCGCATTCAGCCGGGATACGATCACAGCTATTATTTCATCGCGTCCTTTATTGAGGATCATCTCCGCTTCCATGCGGAGCATTTGTTCGGGTAAATGCGGCCGATTGCCGGGTGGCGGCTTCGCCTTACCCGGCCTACATTCGTGGATTTTGTAGGCCCGGTAAGCGAAGCGCCACCGGGCATCAAGGCTACATCAGAACTTATAATCCACGCCGACAAAGTAGCGACGGCCATCTTCCGTGTAGCTGTAATCGTCGCGGCTCAGATCTTTGTCCAGCAGGTTCTGCACGCCCGCGCGCAGCTTCACGCTTTTCGTCGCCTGCCACGCGGCGCCGGTATTCCAGATAACATAGCCACCCGGCGTTGGGTCGCTGCTGGTCAGCGCGCGTTTCTCACCGGTATAGTTGCCCTGAACATAGAACGACCAGTCCTGCGTCGCCTTCCAGTCAACGGTCCCGTTGGCGGTGTGGAACGGCAGATCGGACAGCGGCTTGTTGCCGCCGTTGCTGATATCACGACCGTCGTTGTAGGTGTAGTTCAGCGTCACTTTCCAGTCGTCCGCCAATGGGAATTTCAGCTCGGTCTCCACCCCACGGATGCGCGCCTTGTTGACGTTGTAGTAGCGGAAAATCGGCTCACCGTCCGCATTCAGGCCAACGTAGTTAGGGTAGCTCTGCGCCTGTTTCGCATTGGCCGTACGGCTGAGGCTGATGCGGTCATCGACGTTATTCTGGAAGGTGGTCACGCTGGCCTGTACGCCCTCTAACCAGCCCTCTTCCCCGCTGTAGTAGAGACCGAATTCGAAGCTCTCGCTGGTTTCCGGCTTCAGATCCGGGTTACCGACAATCTCACAGGCACCGCGGCACGAGCCGGTGACCCAGTCCGGGCTCAGCTGCAGCAGTGACGGCGCTTTAAACGCGGTCGCCCAGCCCCCTTTCACCGTGACGGTATCGGTCGCGTTGTAGACCAGATAGGCGCGCGGGCTCCAGTGGTCGCCGTAGGTATCATGGTCATCCATACGGATGCCGGTGGTCAGCGCCAGAGGTTCAAAAATACGCCACTCGTCCTCCAGGAACAGGGCATACTGGCTTGTCGACGTACTGCTGCTGGAGCCGCCCGTCAGGTTGACCGGGTCCTTCAGCTTATCGTGACGCCATTCGCCGCCGAGGGTCATCAGCTGGTTGATGTCGCCCAGCGGCAGCACGTATTTCCCGTCTACCGCGTTGCTCTCGGAGGTGATCGGATTGCTGTTGCCCGGGTTTTTGTTATCCACCTTCTCGCCGTAAACCTTCAGCTCGCTGTTGCCGATGCCCCAGCGGCCGTTGTGGCTGAGAGAGTAGTTCTGACGCTCAAGGCGGTTTTTGTCGAGGGAATCCGAGTCACGATCCTGACGGTCGAAACCGTAGCCCGCCGTAAAGTCGTGATTTTCAGACGGCGTCCAGGCGAACTCCACATTCGCATCGCGGCTGGTGAAGCCTTCAATGCGCGGTGTTTCACCGCTCGCCGTGGTAGAAGATTTCTGCTGACCGTCTTTCTCACGCTTTGCGAGGCTACCGTAGGCTTTCAGCCCCAGCAGGCCGTCCACCAGCGGACCGCTGGTATAGAACTGGCCGTCGTACGTATCACCACGATCGCGATGTTCCTGAATTGTGGAATCAGCGCTCAGGGTGCCCGTCCATTTCTGGCCGATTTTTTTGGTGATAATGTTCACCACGCCGCCCAGCGCATCGGAGCCATAAAGCGAGGACATCGGCCCACGCACGACTTCGATTCGTTCGATGGCGTCAACCGGCACCCAGTTGAGGTCGAAATCATTATGGCGGAACACTGCGTTACGGGAATTGACGCGCTTGCCGTCGATCAGGATCAGCGTGTAGCTGCTGTCCAGCCCGCGAATACTTACCCCTTTACGGTTGTCCCCTTCGCTTGTGAGCTGCACGCCCGGCACATCCCGTAACACATCTTTCAGATTTTGAACGGGTTTGCGCTGCAAATCTTCCTGGGTAATCACGCTGATGCTTGCCGGTGCGTCTTTCAGGTTTTGCTCGGTCGCGGAGGCCGTAACAACCATTGTGTCGCCGGATTCCGCTGCGATAACAGGCAGGGCCAGGGACATTGCGGACGCACAAAGTCCTCCCCTGACGAAGGGATTCAACCTAAACATTCCATATCTCCATGAGGTAAATACAACTCAATCAAATCATCATTGCTCACAGCGTCTTCCTTGCCGCCCACATCTCCGGTGGGTCGGTGACACGCTTATTTTTGATAACGATAAAGCAAACGATAATTATTATCAATTAAATTGTTAAGAAATATATCTTTGTTACAGGGGGCGGGAATAAAAAAGCCCGCTCAAACGAGCGGGCTAAGAGAGAGGAAGTGCGATTATTGTTTAAATCGTTCCGGGAATTCCATTTCACTGTAGCGAACGAAGTGTGTTCCTTTCGTCAGCTTGTAGCCAAACCAGATGACGAGGAACAGCGGAATACCAATGTAGGTTGCCGTGACGGCGCCCCAGTCAATGGTGTCCGCCAGGAACGCTTCATAGTTCTGTCCCAGCGTAATAATCAGGCACAGAATGAAGGCGAAAATGGGACCCAGCGGGAAGAACCCTGAGCGATACGGCAGCTGGTTAACGTCATAACCCTGTTTGACGTAGCCACGGCGGAAACGATAGTGGCTAATGGCAATCCCCAGCCAGGCAATAAAGCCCGTCATCCCGGAGGTGTTAAGCAGCCACAGGTACACCGTCTGGTTGCCAAACATAGAGGTCAGGAAGCACAGGCCGGCAATCACCGTTGTGGCGTACAGTGCGTTGCGCGGTACGCCGCCACGGGACAGCTTCGCGAAAATACGCGGCGCTTTACCGTCGCATGCCAGCGTGTAGAGCATACGGGTGGACGCGTACATTCCGGAGTTACCGGCAGAAAGTACGGCGGTCAGGATAACGGCGTTCATCACTGCTGCGGCTGAAAGCAGGCCGGCATGCTGGAAGACCAGCGTGAACGGGCTGACGCTAATGTCTTTGACGTCATTACGCAGCAGGCTTGGATCGGTGTACGGAATGATCAGGCTGATAATCAGGATCGCGAACACATAGAACAGCAGGATACGCCAGAAGACCTGACGAACCGCGCGCGGAATATTCTTCTCCGGGTTTTCTGACTCACCAGCAGCAATGCCAATCAGCTCGGTTCCCTGGAAGGAGAAACCGACAATCATTGCCACGCCAATCATTGCCGACAGTCCACCGGCAAACGGCGCATCGCCTATTGTCCAGTTACTCCAGCCCGCAGGTTCAGCGCCTTTGAAAATACCAACGATCATCGCCACACCGACGACGATAAAGATGATGACGGTTGCCACTTTGATCAAAGAGAACCAGTATTCCGCTTCGCCGAAACCGCGCACGGAGATGTAGTTCAGCAGGAAGATGACGGCCAGGAACAGGGCGCTCCAGATCCAGCCCGGCGTATCCGGGAACCACCAGTTCATCACCAGCTGTGCGGCGACAAGGTCAACGGCGATGGTGACCGCCCAGTTGTACCAGTAGTTCCAGCCCAGCGCGAAGCCGAAGCCTTCTTCAACGTATTTTTGACCGTAGGTCGAGAACGAACCGGATACCGGCATGTACGCGGCCAGTTCGCCGAGACTGGTCATCAGGAAGTACACCATCAGGCCAATCAGGATATAAGAGAAAAGTGCCCCACCCGGGCCGGCTGCCGAAATCGTTGCGCCAGAGGCAACGAAAAGACCTGTACCGATGGAGCCGCCAATGGCGATCATCGTCAGGTGACGCGCCTTGAGTTCACGACGTAGCGTGGGCGCTTCTGTGGTTTTAATTTCTGAAACCATGTGAAAATGCTGTCCATTTAATAAATGAGGCGCGATTGTAGCAGACGATCCGCATTCCTTCCGGCAGAAATACTCAGTTATAAGAGAGCTTCATGACGCGGCCAGGATTATAAGTAAAGCATAATTTTTCCCTCTTCCCTTTGGGGTGAGGGACGATGTCAGATTTCGCAATAGCGCAGAAAACGCTGCAGGGAGCTGGAAAGGTGTTTCTGGCGATGATGAATGCACCACAGCGTGCGCACCAGTTTCGGGAGCGGAACGGGAATTTCCACCAGCGATCCGGTTTCCAGCTGTTCGGCAATAACGCGCCGGGAAAGGCAGCTGATACCCAGCCCGTGGCGCACCGCGTGCTTAATCGCCTCTGAGTTCCCCAATTCCATCCCCAGCTGGAAATGCGGCAGATGGGACAGCAGCAGGTAATCGACAATTTCACGCGTGCCGGAGCCCTGCTCGCGCAGGATCCACTGCGCCTGCGCCAGCCGCTCCAGCGTCACCTCGCCCTGCAATAATGACGAGGCCGGGGACGCAAACACCACCAGCTCGTCTTCCAGCCAGGGCTCGGCAATGATATCGACGTTGTGGCAGGGTCCTTCGATGAGGCCGATATCCACGCGGAAGTCGATCACCGCGTTGATGACGTCCTGGCTATTGCCCACGCTCATCTCCAGCGGCAGGGTCGGGAAATCCCGACGATAGCGGGCGATCACCTCCGGCAGGATGTAATTGCCGATGGTGCTGCTGGCGTAGACGCGGATCGCGCCGTTATCTTCGCGGAACAGCTGTTCGATTTCGATAGCCTGCTCCAGCAGCGCCAGCGCGCGTGGATAAAGAAGACGACCGTGTTCGTTGACCACCAGACGCTTCCCTACCCTGTCAAAAAGCTGAACGCCCAGCTGTCCTTCAAGATCGGTCAACGCCGCGCTGACCGCAGACTGCGAGAGCGCCAGCATTTGTGACGCCTGGGTCGTCGAGCCGCTTTTCAGCACCTCGGCAAACACTTCCAGCTGACGCAAAGTAATGTGCATGGTTACTTACCACTTATATAGATTGATTATAAGTATATAATCAATTTTATTTTTAAGCCAGACCGCCGTAACCTTTAGCCAGACAAAGGAGAAGGTTATGTCAGAAATCACCTTACAACATCATCGTACAGTGTGGCACTTCGTGCCGGGTCTTGCGCTCAGCGCCGCAGTGACCGCCGTAGCGCTATGGGGCGGCAGCATCCCAGCCATCGCAGGCGCAGGTTTCAGCGCGCTGACGCTCGCCATTTTGCTCGGCATGGTCGTGGGTAACACCGTTTATCCACATATCTGGAAATCCTGCGACGGCGGCGTAATCTTTGCCAAGCAGCATCTGCTGCGTCTTGGGATCATTCTTTATGGCTTTCGTCTCACCTTTTCGCAGATTGCGGATGTGGGTGCGAGCGGGATCGCCATCGACGTTCTGACCCTGACCAGCACTTTTTTACTGGCCTGCTTTATCGGTCAGAAAGTGTTTGGCCTGGACAGGCAAACCAGCTGGCTGATCGGTGCCGGGAGCAGTATCTGTGGCGCAGCGGCGGTGCTGGCAACGGAGCCGGTCGTGAAAGCCGAAGCCAGCAAGGTAACGGTTGCCGTCGCGACGGTGGTGATCTTCGGTACGCTGGCGATTTTCCTCTACCCGGCCATGTATCCGCTGGTCGCCCACTGGTTTAGCCCGGAAACCTACGGCATCTATATCGGCTCGACCATGCACGAAGTGGCCCAGGTGGTCGCAGCAGGACACGCCATTAACCCGGACGCTGAAAACGCGGCGGTGATTGCCAAAATGCTGCGCGTGATGATGCTGGCGCCGTTCCTGATTTTCCTGGCCGCACGGGTTAAACAGCTGGCTCCGGCGGGCGGCAGCGAGAAGAGCAAAATCACCATTCCGTGGTTTGCGATCCTGTTCATCGTGGTCGCTATCTTTAACTCCTTCCACCTGCTGCCGAAAGCGGTGGTGGATATGCTGGTGACGCTGGATACCGTACTGCTGGCGATGGCCATGGCGGCCCTGGGGGTGACCACACACGTCAGCGCGCTGAAAAAAGCCGGTGCGAAACCGCTGCTGATGGCGCTGGTGCTCTTCATCTGGCTGATTGTCGGCGGTGGCGCAATTAACCTCGCGGTCCATAGCCTGATGGCATAAACCACTACATCCTTCTCCTGTTAACCCGCTATCATAGGCATTTCGGGTTAACAGGAGTCCCTTTATGAAATATGTTGGAGCGCACGTCAGCGCTGCAGGTGGCCTTGCGAATGCCGCCATTCGTGCCGCCGAAATTGAGGCGACCGCTTTCGCCCTGTTCACCAAAAATCAGCGCCAGTGGCGCGCCGCACCGCTCACCGCTGAGGTGATTGATGATTTCAAAGCCGCCTGTGAGAAATACCGCTACGGGCCCGGCCAGATCCTCCCCCACGACAGCTACCTGATCAACCTCGGTCACCCGGTTGAAGAAGCGCTGGAAAAATCCCGAGAGGCGTTTCTGGATGAAGTGCAACGCTGCGAACAGCTGGGGCTGACGCTGCTGAACTTCCATCCGGGCAGCCATCTGATGCAGATCGACGAAGATGCCTGCCTGGCGCGCATTGCAGAGTCCATTAACATCACGCTGGATAAAACCAAAGGCGTGACGGCGGTGATTGAGAACACCGCCGGTCAGGGCAGCAACCTCGGCTTTAAGTTCGAACATCTGGCGGCGATTATCGACGGCGTGGAGGACAAATCCCGCGTCGGCGTGTGCATTGATACCTGCCACGCCTTTGCCGCCGGTTATGACCTGCGCACCACCGAGGCAACAAAAAACACGTTTGATGAGTTCGAGCGCATTGTGGGCTTTAAATACCTGCGTGGAATGCACTTAAACGATGCGAAAAGCGCCTTTGGTAGCCGCGTTGACCGCCATCACAGCCTGGGCGAAGGCAACATTGGCCACGATGCGTTCCGCTTTATCATGCAGGACGCTCGCTTCGACGGTATTCCGATGGTGCTGGAAACCATCAATCCGGACATCTGGGCAGAAGAGATTGCCTGGCTGAAGGCACAGCAAACCGCTGAACAGGCGGCATAAAAAAAGCCGGGTTGCATCAGCACCCGGCTTTTTTTTGCTTACCGCTTACGCTGCTTTCGCCACAACTTCCGCTTCCGGACGTTTCAGCACCGCGTAAGAGAGGCCCGCCACCAGCGTACCGGCAACAATCGCCAGCAGGTAGCCCAGTACCGGGGTGATGGCGCCAGGGATCAGCAGCACGAACAGACCGCCGTGTGGTGCCATCAGTTTTGCGCCAATCGCCATGGAGATTGCACCCGTTACCGCACCACCTGCGATACAGCACGGCAGCACACGCATTGGGTCACGCGCCGCGAACGGAATCGCGCCTTCGGTGATGAAGCACAGACCCAGCACCAGCGCGGCTTTACCGCCTTCCTGCTGCGCTTTATCGAACTTACGACGGGCAATAATCGTCGCCAGGCCGAGCGCCAGAGGAGGCACCATGCCTGCCGCCATGATCGCCGCCATTGGCGCGTAGGTCTGGGTACTCAGCAGGCCCACACCAAAGGCGTACGCCGCTTTGTTCACAGGCCCCCCCATGTCGGTACACATCATGCCGCCGAGGATTGCACCCAGCAGAACCGCGTTCGCGGTGCCCATGGTCTGCAGCCAGTGGGTCAGACCCGCCAGGATGCCTGCAACCGGCTTACCAATCAGGTAAATCATCGCCAGGCCGACCACCAGGCTGGAAATCAGCGGGATGATCAGGATCGGCTTCAGCGCTTCCATACTCTGCGGCAGCTTCAGCTTCGAGCTAATCAGCTTCGCGACGTAACCGGCGAGGAAGCCCGCGATGATACCGCCGATAAAGCCAGAACCGGTGCTCACGGCCAGCATGCCGCCGATAAGACCCGGGGTCAGACCCGGGCGGTCAGCAATGGAGAAGGCAATAAAGCCCGCCAGTACCGGCACCATCAGGGCGAAGGCTGAGCCCCCGCCGATCTGCATCAGCGCTGCCGCCAGGGTACCTTGTTCTTTAAACGCGGTGATACCAAACGCGAACGAGAGCGCGATACACAGACCGCCCGCGACCACCATCGGCAGCATGTAAGACACGCCGGTCAGCAGGTGGCGATAGGCGCCTGCTGACTCTTTCTTCCCTTCCGTCGCGGTCTGGCGCGCGCCGGTTGCCTGATACGGCTTCGCTTCCACCAGCGCTTTATCAAACTCCTGCGCGGTCTTTTTCAGCGCCAGGCCGGTGGAGGTGCGGTACATTGGCTTACCGGCAAATTTCGCCAGGTCCACTTCGATATCCGCCGCCACAATCACCAGATCGGCCTCAGCCACTTCCTCTGGGGTGATGGCATTGCCGGCACCGACGGAGCCGCGCGTTTCCACTTTTACCCACCAGCCGCGTTTTTTTGCTTCGGTTTCAATGGCTTCAGCCGCCATAAAGGTGTGAGCCACCCCCGTCGGGCAGGCCGTCACCGCCACAATGCGTTTCGGGCCCGTGGCCGCAGCCGGTGCCGTCGCGACAGGCGCGCTGTAGAAAGACGCGTGGCCTTTCGCTTCGCTCAGGAACAGTTCCGGATGTGCCACCGCGCGATTAATATCGCCCAGCCACACTTTTTTGCCGTTCAGCGCACTGTCAGCCGGGATGTTGTCGCCCAGGACAATGGCCAGTTCGGCATCGCCCGGGTTATCAGTCATCTCGAGATGTGCTTTGTTCGCCGCCGCTCCCAGCAGGGTCTTCGCCATATAGGCGCGTGCCTGTCCGAGACCGGAGTCAATGATCAGCAGCGTTTTCATTATTCCTCTCCTGCTGTTAGTTAAAAGGTTTTAAGTCAACGCGCGCCATCATCGCGGCTAACTGGGTACGATCGGTAATACCGACATTGCTCTGGCTGACGGCCAGGGCAGCAACGGCAGTGGCAAGACGTAAAGTATGTTCACTGGATTCCCGCATCAGCAGACCATAAATCAGTCCGCCAACCATGGAATCCCCTGCGCCAACGGTACTCACAACCTCCATTGACGGCGGTTTGGCGATCCATTCGCCAGACGCGTTAACCCACAACGCGCCTTCTGCACCAAGCGAGATCACCACGTGAGCGATACCCTGCTCGCGCAGCGCATGGGCAGCGTCAATCACATCTTTTAATTCTGGCAGCTTACGGCCCGCCCAGATCTCCAGTTCGCGGCGATTAGGCTTCACCAGCCACGGCGAGGCTTTCAGGCCCGCGACCAGCGCGTCACGGCTGCTGTCAAAAATAATGCATGGGCACTGGCTGCGCAGGCGCGTCATCCAGTCGGTAAACGCTTCCGGACTGACGCCGGACGGCAGGCTGCCGCTGACGCACACCATGTCAAACTGCCCCAGCCAGGTCAGCGAGTCGTTGACAAAGCGTTCCCAGTCTGACGGCGTCACTTCGAAGCCAGAGAAGTTCAGATCGGTCACTTCACCGTCTTTCTCCGTTAGCTTAACGTTGATACGGGTACGGCCCTGAACAACCTGGAAACGGTTGGCAATGCCCAGCTCGCTGAACAGCTGCTGGAAACCATCCTGGTTGTCTTTGCCGAGGAATCCGCCCACGGTGACATCGATACCGAGATCCTTGAGCACTTTCGCGACGTTAATCCCTTTGCCCGCAGCGTGCAGGCCGGTGGTACGCACGAGGTTAACTTCGCCGCGCTCAATTTCCGGGCAAAACCCCACCAGGTCATAAGCCGGGTTCAGCGTAATAGTCGCAACACGTCTGCTCATTATGCGCCCTCCCCCAGACCCGCCGCGATGGCATCGCCAATCGCTTTCAGCGCCTGTTCAGCATCGGCACCCTGCGCGGTGAAACGCAGACGGTGGCCTTTCTTCACGCCCAGCGCGACCACTTTCATCAGACTACGGCCGTTGGCCGGTTTGCCCGTGCCGTCAAGATTCGCCACGGTAATCTCACTCTCGAATTGTTTAATGGTATTCACCAGCATGGTACCCGGACGGGCATGCAGGCCGTGTTCGTTACGTACCACGAACTCCGCGGTTTGCACGTCATCCGTCAGCGCATCATCACTGGTCAGCAGTGCCAGCACGGTGGATGCATCAGCGTTCAGCAGTTTTTCAGCTTTGTTGTTCAGCAGCAGATCGCCAAGACGCTTCAGCACGGAAACCGGCTGTTCATCAGCCATCGCCACGGTCACCAGCATGGCTGCGCGCTCGCCTTCTACCTCAAACGCCGAGGCAGCACGGCTCACGGCAATCGCACTGCGCAGGTTGCCTTCAGCACTGTCGTTCAGCCAGATGCCCTGACCCAGATTCAACGGCTTATCGTTAATCACGCGCGTCACAAAGGTGGCATCCGCCGCGCCGGCTTCTTTCAGACGACCCGCGTTCAGCGCCTGCAGCGTCACCAGATCGGAAGCAACCACATCCAGCATCAGCGTTTCATTATCCAGTTTCAGCGCTTCACTCTGTTTTTCGCCCATCAGCAAGGCGCGCAGCTCTTCCGCGGTGGTGGCGGATTTAAGCTGTTCAGCCACCGCGTCATCGCTCAGAACATGCGTCAGCTGACGCAACAGACCTAAATGTTCATCGCTGCTGGCCGCGATACCGATGGCCACATACGCCACCTGACCGTCGCCCCAGAGCACGCCCTGCGGGAACTGATACACCTTAACGCCGGTTTTCAGCACCTGATCGCGGGTGTCGGTGGTACCGTGCGGAATGGCAATGCCATTGCCGAGGAAGGTTGAAGTCTGCTGCTCGCGGGCCAGCATGCCGTTGACATAGCCGTCCGCGACGTTACCCGCCTGCACAAGCGCAGCGGCAACCTGGCGAATAGCCTCTTCTTTATCCCCGGCCTGAGCGCCCGGGTGGATATCCTGAACAGATAACTGGAACATGGTTCTCCACTCCTGCTGAACTTGAATCGTTTCAGCTTTAATGAGAAAAAATGCGCTAGCCTGCTCCGTTTGTTAAAACAAGATAGCGCTGAAACGTTTCAAAAAGTCTTGCGCTTTCTGCTGTGCCTTGCAAGTAAACTCGTCTTTCTGATATCAGAATTTAGAGATACAGCACATTTCTTCTTCATTGAGCTGAATTTTGCTGAAGTTCAGCAAGTCAGTTTCAGCTAAGGTCAGCAGCGTGAGATGCAAGTTGAAATGCCATTTTGATTTTTCGTGGCATCATTGACCGCACCCACTGTTTATTTTTTAGCTGACGGCGTACACTCCGCCCCTCTCTGCTACTCGCTAATTATAAAACATGCATAACACCCCTGCGGCTGCCTCGCCAAAGCCCTTTGACTTGACCTCAGCGGCCTTCCTGATTGTTGCCTTTTTCACGGGCATTGCCGGTGCGTTACAGACGCCGACGCTGAGCTTATTTCTGACCAATGAGGTCCATGTTCGTCCGGCGCTGGTTGGCTTCTTTTTTACCGGAAGCGCCATCATCGGCATCCTGGTCAGTCAATTTCTGGCGGGGCGCTCCGACAGAAAAGGCGATCGTAAAAGCCTGATCGTTTTCTGCTGCCTGCTGGGGGTCATGGCCTGCGTTCTGTTTGCCTGGAACCGCAACTACTTCATTCTGCTTTTCGTCGGGGTATTCCTGAGCAGCTTTGGCTCGACGGCTAACCCACAGCTGTTTGCGCTTGCCCGCGAACACGCCGACCATACCGGACGTGAAGCGGTGATGTTCAGCTCTGTCCTGCGTGCGCAGGTGTCGCTGGCGTGGGTGATTGGCCCGCCGCTGGCCTACGCGCTGGCGATGGGTTTTGGCTTTACGGTGATGTACCTGAGCGCGGCAGTCGCGTTTGTGGCGTGCGGCGCGCTGGTGTGGTTCTTCCTGCCGTCAATGCGCAAAGAGCCCAAGGTGGCAACGGGTGTGCTGGAAGCGCCCCGCCGTAACCGCCGCGATGCCCTGCTCCTGTTCGCGATCTGCACGCTGATGTGGGGCACCAATAGCCTCTATATCATCAATATGCCGCTGTTTATCATTAATGAACTGCACCTGCCGGAGAAGCTGGCGGGGATCATGATGGGCACCGCAGCCGGGCTTGAGATCCCGACCATGCTGATCGCAGGCTATTACGCTAAGCGCTTCGGGAAACGTTTTTTAATGCGCATCGCCGCCGTCGCCGGTCTGCTGTTTTATATCGGTATGCTGACGGTACATACGCCAGGGCTGTTGCTGGCGTTACAGCTGCTGAACGCTATCTATATTGGTATTCTCGCCGGGATAGGCATGCTTTATTTCCAGGATCTGATGCCGGGCCAGGCAGGCTCCGCCACCACCCTTTATACTAATACCACCCGCGTGGGCTGGATTATTGCCGGTTCAATGGCCGGTGTCGTGGCCGAAATCTGGAACTATCACACGGTGTTCTGGATTGCGCTGGTGATGTGTACGCTGACGATTGGCTGCCTGGCGAGGATTAAAGACGTTTAAGGCGCGGTGAGCGCTTCCAGCTCAAGAAGGTACGTTATCGCCTGCTCTCGCGTGCTGCCGCACATTTCAGCCGTGGGCTGAAGCCCGGAGCAGACCTTCGGGCGCAACGGTGAGCCAAAGATCTTGCACAGGTTCGTTTCCGAGAGCTGAACGCAGCGGGTATTGGCAGGTTTGCCCTCGGGCATTCCTGGAATGGGGCTTGAAATGGACGGTGCAGTACAGCACGCGCCACAATCGGGACGACAATCCATAAATGCTCTCTTCCGCTGGCGAATGCCCGTACGGTCGGGCATCGCGCGCACAGTAACACCTTTTGTGTATTGATAGCAAAAGCCACGAATTCCTCTTGCCTGAAAGGCCGCGCGCGAGTAATTTGGCGCGATATTTTTTACCTCCCGTAAACAGGATTACTGCAATGCCAAGAGCGAACGAAATTAAGAAAGGTATGGTACTGAATTACAACGGCAAACTGCTGATTGTGAAAGATATCGATATTCAGGCACCAAGCGCCCGTGGTGCAGCTACGCTGTACAAAATGCGTTTCGCCGATGTGCGTACCGGCCTGAAGGTGGAAGAGCGCTTTAAAGGTGACGATATCGTCGATACCGTGACCCTGACCCGTCGCTATGTTGATTTCTCCTACATCGACGGCAACGAATATGTGTTCATGGACAAAGAAGATTACACCCCGTATATCTTCACCAAAGACCAGATTGAAGAAGAGCTGCTGTTCATCCCGGAAGGCGGTATGCCTGATATGCAGGTTCTGACCTGGGACGGCGTGCTGTTGGCGCTGGAACTGCCTCAGACCGTCGATCTGGAAATCGTTGAAACGGCACCAGGCATCAAAGGCGCATCCGCCAGTGCCCGCAACAAACCGGCGACCCTGACCACCGGCCTGGTTGTGCAGGTGCCGGAATACCTTTCTGCTGGCGAGAAAATCCGCATCCATATCGAAGAAAAACGCTATATGGGTCGCGCTGACTGATTGCGGCGTTTGTCGGGTGGCGCTACGCTTACCCGACCTACGAAAAAACCGGCCCTGAAGCCGGTTTTTGTGTTTTTGTAGACTGGGTAAGGCGAAGCCGCCACCCGGCAATTCCGGTTACAGCAGCTCCGGATACTTCGTCATCTTCAGCGCCAGCTCAACGCCGCGCACTTCCGCCATCCCTTTAAGACGGCCAATCGCCGAATAGCCCGGGTTGGTTTTCTTACGCAGATCGTCCAGCATCTGGTGTCCGTGATCCGGACGGAACGGGATAGGACGCACATCGCCAGCCTGCTTACGACGCGCCTCTTCCGCCAGAATAGCGTCCACCACCGCGACCATATTCACATCGCCGCCCAGGTGCGCCGCCTCGTGGAAGGTTTTTGGGTTCTCTTCACGGCAGGTCGCACGCAGATGCGTAAAGTGAATGCGATCGCCGAAGGTTTCAATCATCCGCACCAGATCGTTATCGGCCCGCACGCCGTAGGAGCCGGTACACATGGTAAAGCCGTTGTGGATGCTGTCGACCGTCTCTTTCAGCCACTGCATATCTTCAATCGTAGACACGATACGCGGCAGGCCGAGGATAGGACGCGGTGGATCGTCCGGATGTACCGCCAGGCGAACCCCTACCTCTTCCGCGACCGGCACAATTGCGCGCAGGAAATACGCCATGTTTTCACGCAGCTGGTGCTTATCAATATCGCCGTATTCCGCCAGGCGGGCGCGGAACTGATCCAGCGTATACCCCTCTTCGGCACCCGGCAGGCCCGCAATAATATTACGGGTCAGCTTTTCGATATCCGCGTCGCTGGCGGCATTGAACCATTGGAGCGCCTGCTGCTGCTCTTCAGCGGTGTAATCCGCTTCTGCGCCAGGGCGTTTCAGAATGTGCAGTTCGAATGCCGCAAAGGCAATCTGATCGAAACGCAGCGCTTTTGAGCCGTCCGGCATTTGATATTCGAGGTCTGTACGCGTCCAGTCCAGAATGGGCATGAAGTTGTAGCAAACGGTATCAATACCGCAGGCCGCGAGGTTACGGATGCTCTGCTGATAGTTGGCAATCCAGGTCTGATACTCGCCGGAATGGGTTTTGATGTCTTCGTGAACCGGAATGCTTTCCACCACAGACCAGGTTAATCCCTTTTCCGCCAGCAGCGCCTGACGCGTCTGTATTTCCTCTACCGGCCAGACCTGACCGTTAGGAATATGATGCAGCGCCGTGACGACACCCGTTGCGCCAGCCTGACGCACATCATCAAGAGAAACCGGATCGTTCGGCCCGTACCAACGCCAGGTTTGTTCCATTGCCTCACCCTCTTAAGTTGTTATACCAATATGCGTTACTACAATGACGACTACCATACATGTTTACCGCGAAGGGTCAATACACCGCCACACATTGATTGATCAAACTCACATAACGGGGATATTTACGGCTCACCAATTTTATTTGCTGTCATATAACTTTACACTGGTATTGTTAATTAATGGTTAATCAGGTGTATCTCATGAAGACAATTGCCTCCACCACCCTTCCGGCCCGGGTTCAGCAACCGCGCTACGATCGTCAGCAACTGCGCTCCCGCATCGTCCACTTTGGCTTTGGCGCGTTTCACCGTGCGCACCAGGCATTGTTAACAAATCGGGTGCTGAATGAAAAAGGCGGCGACTGGGGGATTTGTGAGATTAGCCTTTTCAGCGGCGATGTGCTGATGAGCCAGCTGCGCGCGCAGGATCATCTGTTCACCGTGCTGGAAAAAGGGGCTGAAGGAAATGAGGCCATTATCATCGGTGCCGTCCATGAATGCCTGAACGCAAAGCTGGACTCCCTGCCCGCCATTATTGAGAAATTTTGCGAGCCTCAGGTTGCGATTGTCTCGCTCACCATCACGGAAAAAGGCTATTGCATCGATCCCGCGACCGGAAAACTCGATCTGAATAACCCCCGGATCGTCCACGACCTTGAAAACCCCTCCGAGCCACATTCGGCCCCTGGGATCCTGGTCGAAGCCCTCCACCGCCGCCGCGAGCGCGGCTTGCCTGCGTTTACCGTGCTGTCCTGCGACAATATCCCTGACAACGGGCACGTGGTGAAAAACGCGGTGCTGGGCATGGCGCAAAAACGCTCCGCAGGGTTATCTGAATGGATCGATACCCACGTCAGCTTCCCCGGAACGATGGTCGACAGGATTGTTCCCGCCGCGACGGAGGCCTCGCTGGCGGAAATCACCGACGCGCTCGGCGTGGAAGATCCGTGCGCCATCAGCTGCGAGCCGTTCATTCAGTGGGTCGTGGAAGATAATTTTGTCGCCGGGCGTCCCGAGTGGGAAGTGGCGGGTGTCCAGATGGTGCAGGATGTGCTGCCTTGGGAGCAGATGAAATTACGCATGCTCAACGGCAGCCACTCTTTCCTGGCGTATCTGGGGTACCTCGCCGGCTACGCGCATATAAATGAATGCATGGAGGACGCGGCGTTCCGCGAAGCCGCCCGTCGGCTGATGCTGGACGAGCAGGCCCCCACGTTGCGCATCAAGGATGTCGACCTCACGGCATACGCCGATAGTCTGATCGAACGCTTTGCCAACCCGGCCCTCCAGCATCGGACCTGGCAAATCGCGATGGACGGTAGCCAAAAGCTGCCCCAGAGAATGCTGGACGGGATCCGCGTTCATCTTGAGCGAAATACACCGTGGTCGCTGCTGGCCCTGGGCGTGGCCGGCTGGATACGCTACGTCAGCGGTACCGACGAACGCGGAAACGCGATTGACGTTCGCGATCCCCTCAGCGATAAAATCCGCGCCATCGTCAACGCCAGCAGCGACGCCAACCGCGTCCACGCGCTGCTGGGGCTGAGTGAGGTCTTCGGTCACGATCTTGCGCATAATCGCGTTTTTGTGGAGGCTGTCAGCCAGGCCTATGAGCGCATTACCCGCCACGGCGCGCGTCAGGCTGTTATCGAAACGTTAAATCTTTAACGATTATTGCGCTTAATGCGAACGGATGAGGCCTCCGTTCGCCCTTCCCCTTCTCACGGGGCCCGTTTTTCGCCAGGATAGAGAACAGTGTTATAGCATCACAATTCTCATCCGGAGCGCACGTGACCAAAACCAACCTCATCACCGGTTTTCTCGGCAGCGGTAAAACCACCTCAATTCTCCACCTGCTGGCGAATAAAGATCCGGCCGAGAAGTGGGCCGTGCTGGTCAATGAATTTGGCGAGGTGGGCATTGACGGCGCGTTGCTGTCATCCAGCGGCGCGATGATTAAAGAGATCCCCGGCGGATGCATGTGCTGCGTCAATGGCCTGCCGATGCAGGTCGGGCTCAATACCCTGCTGCGTCAGGGCAAACCTGACCGCCTGCTGATTGAACCCACCGGGCTGGGTCACCCGAAGCAGATCCTCGATTTATTGACCGCACCGGTTTACGAGCCGTGGATCGATCTGCGCGCCACCCTGTGCCTGCTCGATCCGCGTCAGCTTCTGGATGACAAGGCGGTGGCCAACGAGAACTTCCGCGATCAGCTCGCCTCGGCGGACGTTATCGTCGCCAACAAGGAAGATCGCGCCACGCCAGAAAGCCAGGCCGCGCTGGAGGCGTGGTGGCAGCATTTTGGCGGCAATCGCACGCTTGTGCAGGCCACCCAGGGGAATATTGATAGCGCCCTGCTTGACCTGCCTCGTCTGAACCTCACCGAGCTGCCCGCCAGCGCGGAGCATGCGCACAGTCACGCGGTTAAGCAGGGGCTGGCAGCCCTGAGTCTGCCGGAGCACCAGCGCTGGCGTCGTAATCTGAACAGCGGTCAGGGATATCAGGCCTGCGGATGGATTTTTGATGCTGAAACCGTTTTTGACACCATTGGGATCCTGGAGTGGGCCCGCCTTGCGCCCGTCGATCGCGTGAAAGGGATCATGCGCACGCCGGACGGACTGGTGCGGATCAACCGCCAGGGCGACGATTTCTTTATTGAAACGCAAAACGTGGCGCCGCCCGACAGCCGAATAGAGTTAATTAGTGCGGTTAACGCCGACTGGAATGCCCTCCAGTCCAGCCTGTTGAGGATTCGTTTAAGTTCGGGCGGCTAACGTTGCCCCAGTTTTCACTCTATGCAGAACGTTATGACAACTCGATTTCCCCTGATATTACTGCTTAATGTCGCCGGTCTGGCGCTTTTCTTCTCCTGGTATATCCCGGTGAATCATGGTTTCTGGTTCCCACTGGATTCTGCCCTCTTCCACTTCTTCAACCAGGAGCTGGTGAAGAGCAAGGCGTTCCTGTGGCTGGTGGCCATCACCAACAACCGCGCCTTTGACGGCTTCTCGCTGCTGGCGATGGGCTGCCTGATGCTCTCTTTCTGGTTGAAAGAGGATAAAGCAGGACGCCGACGTATTCTTATTATCGGTCTGGTGATGCTGCTGTTTGCTGTCATCATTAACCAGCTGGCCACCGCGATTATTCCGGTTAAGCGTTCCAGCCCAACGCTCTTTTTCACCGATATTTATCGCGTCAGTGAGCTGCTGCATATTCCAACAAAAGATGCGTCGAAGGACAGTTTCCCTGGCGATCACGGCATGATGCTGCTTATTTTTTCCGCAATTATGCTTCGCTATTTCGGCAGAAAAGCGTTTGCCATAGCCCTGATTATTTTTGTGGTTTTTGCCTTCCCGCGCGTAATGATTGGCGCTCACTGGTTCACCGATATTGCAGTCGGTTCGCTTTCCGTTGCGCTGATTGCGCTGCCGTGGTGTTTGATGACCCCACTGAGCGACAGGATAATAGCGCTGTTCGATCGCTACCTTCCCGGTAAAGCGCAACAATAATTGAACAAATAACTAACCTAAATTAACTTGAGCTATCAGGGATCGACATGATCCCCGATAGCCTTCCCGCCACGATCTTTTCCCCGTGTCATATTCTTGTCATCACATTCATGATAAAAATGAAGCAATTGCGCGATAAAGCCTCGGATCTGACCGCATTTTAAGCAATTACGGATTTTTACTTTCTGTATCACATTTTCTTATAAAAAAAAGGCTTTTTTTACTCGCAATACCCCTGGCAATCGGTTAATCTCGAACTCGTTTTGCCCCATAGGGATAATTATTTCGATGGTGAATAATTTTGTGCGCTACGCCACAAATGTGACCAGAAAGAATTGTCTCAATGTGAACAGATAATTAGTCTCGTCACGTTTGGCATTTTTATAACGATATTTGTCGTTAAGGACTTCAAGGGATAATAAACAAAATGGTCAAATCTCAACCGTTTCTGAGATATATCTTACGGGGGATCCCGGCGATAGCAGTCGCGGTACTGTTATCTGCATGTAGTACATCGAACACCGCAAAGAATATGCATCCTGAGACGCGTGTTGTGGGAATGGAAGATTCCTCTTCACTGCAAGCCTCTCAGGATGAATTTGAAAATATGGTACGTAATCTGGACGTGAAGTCCCGCATTATGGACCAGTATGCTGACTGGAAAGGCGTGCGCTATCGTCTTGGCGGCAGCACGAAAACAGGTATTGATTGTTCCGGTTTTGTACAGCGTACGTTCCGCGAGCAATTTGGGTTAGATCTTCCGCGTTCGACCTATGAACAGCAGGAGATGGGCAAGTCGATTTCACGTACCAAACTGCGCACCGGTGATTTAGTTCTGTTCCGTGCCGGTTCGACAGGTCGACATGTTGGCATCTACATTGGTAATGACCAGTTTGTACATGCCTCCACCAGCAGCGGTGTGACCATTTCCAGCATGAACGAACCGTACTGGAAGAAGCGTTATAACGAAGCGCGCCGCGTACTGACCCGCAGTTAATATCGCTATTGTATCGTTGGTTATCCCTTGGCTGGCGATATGATGAAAAAAAGCACTGCTTCGGCAGTGTTTTTTTTTGCCCGTTACACTGAATACATCCAGCGGCTTTTCAGGAATCACGACGTCTATGCTTACCCGCTACTTCTCCAGTAATCGCAAGATACTGATCCTCAGTATTATCACTGGTCTCATTACCGCCCTGCTCCTGGGTTCCCTGCAATTTTCCTGGAGTTACCACAAGCGAGAAGTCAAATTCGACACCCTGGTGAATGATGTGAGCGCCTACATGGGGAGCTATTTCGACGATTTAAAAAAAGCGGTCAATGTTCTCCAGCCCCTCACGCTAAATACCTGCCACGACGTCAATCAGGAACTCACCTCACGCGCGGCCTTCAGCATTAACGTTCGCGCCTTCCTGCTGGTCAGGGACAAGATGGCGTTCTGCTCTTCCGCGACAGGCCCGATGAATGTCCCGATGAAGACGCTGATACCTGAGCTGAACATCGATAAACAGATCGATATGGCCCTGCTTCCGGGTACCCCCATGCTGCCTGATGAGCCTGCGATTGCGATCTGGTACCGCAACCCATTAGTAAAGGATGGCGGCGTGTTCACCTCAGTGAATATTAATCTGACGCCTTACCTGCTCTACACGGAGCGCCAGGACGAGTTCGCGGGTATCGCCATCATCATCGGCGATAACGCGCTGTCGACGCGGTCCAGCACCCTGGTTCATGCACACGAACTGCATGACATCCCGGTCCGCACGGCGACACTGAAAGACGTCCCCCTGACCATCAACCTGTATGCGGATGCATGGACAGGCGATGAAATCCTCTATGCGCTGTTTTTCGGGCTGGTATGCGGTATTTGTGCCGGATCGCTTAACTACTACATCCTCAGCATTCGGCTTAACCCGGGTAAAGAAATTTTAAGCGCCATCAAGCGCGGTCAGTTTTATGTGGTCTACCAACCCGTCGTCGATGCCAAATCGCTCAGGATGACCGGGCTTGAGGTCCTGATGCGCTGGAAACACCCGACAATGGGGGAAATTCCGCCGGACGCGTTTATTAATTTTGCCGAAGCGCAGAAGCTGATTGTCCCGCTGACGCTGCATCTCTTTGATCTTATCATTCACGACGCTCCTGTATTACAAACGCTGTTACCTCCGGGCGCCAAGGTGGGCATTAACATTGCGCCGGGGCATCTGCATGCGGAAAGCTTCAAGGACGATATGCGCACCTTCAAAGCGTTACTGCCGCCGGATTATTTCCAGATCGTGCTGGAAATTACCGAGCGCGATATGCTTAACCATCGGGAAGCCAACAGCCTCTTCGAATGGCTGCATAACGAAGGGTTTGAAATCGCCATTGATGATTTTGGAACCGGCCACAGCGCGCTGATTTATCTTGAGCATTTCACCATGGACTACCTCAAAATAGACCGTGGTTTTGTTAATGCGATCGGTACTGAGACCGTGACGTCGCCGGTGCTGGATGCCGTTCTTACGCTGGCAAGACGACTGAATATGTCGACCGTCGCCGAAGGGGTAGAGACGCCGGAACAGGCGGCCTGGCTACGCGAACACGGCGTTAACTTCCTGCAGGGATACTGGATTAGTCGTCCCATGCCGCTGGCGCAGTTCCGCGAATGGCGTCCTGATATTTCGCCCGAGGGCGATTAATTTCACATTGTCCGCGACGTCACTTATTATTCAGCTTAACCGAGCCGGTCTGTAAAAGAGGGAGCTGCCGCGAGATGCTTATGCGCTTTATGTTGCTGATGTTGGCATTCACGAGCCTGTCCAGCCAGGCGCAAGCCATCAAAGAAAATATCGCCTTCGCGGTCATTGGCGAGCCGAAATACGCGGTCAATTTTACGCACTTTGATTACGTCAACCCTGCCGCGCCGAAGGGCGGTAAGGTCACGCTTTCCGCCACGGGAACCTTCGACAACTTCAACCGCTACGCCCTACGCGGCGTGGCGGCCGCGCGGACGGAATCCCTTTACGATACGCTCTTTGTCACCTCCGATGACGAGCCCGGTAGCTATTATCCGCTGATTGCCGAGAACGTGCGCTACGCCGATAACTTCGCCTGGGCGGAAATCTCGCTGAACCCGCGAGCACGTTTTCACGACGGCACACCGGTTAAGGCCAGCGACGTCGCCTTCACCTTTCATAAATTCATGACCGAAGGCGTGCCCCAGTTCCGCATCGTGTATAAAGGCGCATCGGTCAGAGCCATTGCGCCGCTCACCGTGCGCATCGAACTGAGCGAACCCAACAAAGAGAACATGCTGAGCCTGTTCTCGTTGCCGGTGATGCCGGAATCGTTCTGGAAAGATCATAAGCTGAGCGACCCGCTCTCAACGCCACCACTGGCTGGCGGCCCCTACCGCATCACCGACTGGCGCATGGGGCAATATGTCGTCTATTCCCGCGTCAAAGACTACTGGGCGGCCAATCTGCCGGTAAACCGCGGGCGCTGGAACTTCGACACCCTTCGCTATGATTACTACCTCGACGATAACGTGGCGTTTGAGGCGTTCAAAGCCGGGGCCTTCGATTTGCGCGTCGAGAGCAGCGCCAAAAACTGGGCGACCCGCTATATCGGCAAAAATTTTGCTAAAGGCTATATCGTCAAAGACGAGCACAAAAATGCGTCTGCGCAAGACACGCGCTGGCTGGCGTTTAATATTCAACGTCCGGTATTTAGCGATCGCCGGGTGCGGGAAGCCATCTCCCTGGCCTTTGATTTTGAGTGGATGAACAAAGCGCTGTTTTACGGTGCCTACAGCCGCGCCAACAGCTATTTTCAGAATACCGAATACGCCGCGCGCGATTATCCGAAAGCCGACGAACTGGTCCTGCTGGCGCCGCTGAAAGCGGAACTGCCACCGCAGGTTTTCACCACCGTGTTTCAGCCGCCCGCATCGAAGGGTGACGGCTACGACCGCGACAACCTGCTGAAGGCCAGCAAGCTGCTGGATGAGGCGGGCTGGCACCTGAAAAATCAAAAACGTGTGGATGCCAAAACGGGCAAGCCGCTCAGCTTTGAGCTGCTTCTCTCGTCCGGAGGCAACGATCAGTGGGTGCTGCCGTTTAAGCACAACCTTGAGCGGCTGGGCGTGACCATGAACATTCGCCAGGTGGATAACGCGCAGATCACCAGCCGCATGCGCAGCCGTGATTACGACATGATGCAGCGCCTGTGGCCCGCCCAACCGTGGCCCAGCTCGGACCTGCAAATCTCCTGGGCCTCCAGCTACATCGACTCCTCGTACAATGCGCCGGGGGTAAAAAGCCCGGCGATTGATGCGCTGATTGCGAAAATCGTGGCGGCGCAGGGGGATAAAGACAAGCTTCTGCCGCTCGGGCGCGCCCTCGACAGGGTCTTAACCTGGAACTACTACATGCTGCCGATGTGGTATATGGGCGAAGATCGCCTTGCGCGCTGGGATAAGTTCTCCGTGCCAGCCGTGCGCCCTGTCTACTCCCTGGGCTTTGATACCTGGTGGTATGACGTTAACAAAGCCGCCAGACTTCCCGCTGAGCGGCGATAAGGAATCATCATGGGTGCCTATCTTCTCCGCCGTCTGCTGCTGGTCATCCCTACCCTGTGGGCCATCATCACGATTAACTTTTTTATCGTGCAAATCGCCCCCGGTGGGCCGGTCGATCAGGCTATTGCCGCCATTGAATTTGGCAACAGCGGCGGCATGCCCGGCGGCGGCGGTGAAGGGATGGGTGCCAGCCATGCGCGAACCGGCGTAGGGAATATCAGTGAAAGCCACTATCGCGGGGGACGCGGTCTGGATCCGGAAGTGATCGCCGAGATCACCCACCGCTACGGCTTTGACAAACCGATTCACGAGCGCTATTTCAAGATGCTCTGGGATTACATCCGCTTTGATTTTGGCGATAGCCTGTTTCGCAGTGCGTCAGTGCTGACGCTGATCAAGCAAAGCCTGCCGGTTTCGATCACGCTGGGGCTGTGGGGTACGCTTATCATCTATCTGGTCTCTATTCCGCTCGGGATCCGCAAAGCGGTGTACAACGGCAGCCGGTTCGATATCTGGAGCAGCACGTTCATCATTATCGGCTATGCCATCCCGGCGTTTCTGTTTGCTGTCCTGCTGATCGTCTTTTTTGCCGGGGGAAGTTATTTCGACCTCTTCCCGCTGCGAGGGCTCGTCTCCGCCGATTTCAACTCCCTGCCCTGGTACCAGAAAATTACCGACTATCTCTGGCATATTACGCTGCCGGTTCTGGCAACGGTCATTGGCGGGTTTGCGGCCCTCACCATGTTGACCAAAAACGCCTTTCTCGATGAAATTCGTAAACAGTACGTCGTCACGGCCCGCGCCAAAGGCGTGAGCGAGAAGCAGATCATGTGGAAACACGTGTTCCGCAACGCCATGCTGCTGGTGATCGCCGGGTTTCCGGCCACGTTCATCAGTATGTTTTTTACCGGCTCGCTGCTGATAGAGGTGATGTTCTCGCTCAACGGCCTGGGGCTGCTGGGCTATGAGGCCACCGTGTCGCGCGATTATCCGGTAATGTTTGGCACACTCTATATATTTACCCTGATTGGCCTGCTGCTGAATATCATCAGCGATATCAGCTATACGCTGGTCGATCCCCGAATCGATTTTGAGGGCCGATGATGCTGCGTTTAAGCCCCGTCAACCAGGCCCGCTGGGCCCGCTTTCGCCACAACCGCCGCGGCTACTGGTCGCTGTGGATTTTTGCCGTGCTGTTTGTCTTGAGCCTGTTTTCAGAACTGATCGCCAACGACAAACCGCTGCTGGTGCATTTTAACGATCGCTGGTACGTGCCGGTCATCGCCAATTACAGCGAAAGCGACTTTGGCGGCCCGTTTGCGACGCCGGCGGAGTATCAGGATCCGTGGCTTCGCCAGCAGATTGAGCAGCACGGCTGGGCGCTCTGGGCGCCGGTACGTTTTGGCGCAAACAGCATTAACTTCGCCACCACAAGCCCCTTCCCTTCCCCGCCCTCCGCGCAAAACTGGCTGGGAACGGATGCTAACGGCGGCGACGTGCTGGCACGCATCCTGTACGGCACGCGAATCTCGCTTCTCTTTGGACTGATGCTGACGCTCTTCTCCAGCGTGATGGGCGTCGTGGCGGGCGCCGTTCAGGGTTACTACGGCGGGAAGATTGACCTGTGGTGTCAGCGGATTATTGAAGTCTGGTCAGGCATGCCGACGCTGTTTCTGATCATCCTGCTTTCCAGCGTCGTACAGCCCAACTTCTGGTGGCTATTAGGCATCACCGTCCTGTTCGGCTGGATGGCGCTGGTCGGTGTGGTAAGGGCCGAGTTTCTGCGCACCCGTAATTTCGACTATATTCGCGCCGCGCAGGCGCTTGGCGTGAGCGATCGCGGGATCATTTTCCGCCATATGTTGCCCAACGCCGTGGTGGCAACGCTCACCTTCCTGCCGTTTATTCTGTGTAGCTCCATCACCACCCTCACCTCACTGGATTTTCTCGGTTTCGGGTTACCGTTGGGTTCCCCATCGCTTGGCGAACTGCTGCTGCAGGGCAAGAACAACCTGCAGGTGCCGTGGTTAGGCATCGCCGCCTTTCTTTCCGTGGCCGTGCTGCTGTCGCTGCTGATTTTTATTGGCGAAGCCGTGCGCGATGCCTTTGATCCGAACAAGGCGGTATAAGATGACCCAGCCCCTGCTCAGTATTGATAACCTGTCGATTGCCTTTTCCAAACAGGACGAGACGCGCACCGTGGTCAGCGACCTGACGCTGCAGATCCAGCGCGGTGAAACGCTGGCCCTGGTGGGTGAATCGGGTTCAGGCAAGAGCGTTTCGGCGCTCTCCATCCTGCGGCTGCTGCCCTCTCCACCAGTGAGCTACCCGCAAGGGGATATTCTCTTTCACGGCCGTTCGCTGCTGCACGCCGACGAACAGACCCTGCGCGGCATTCGCGGCAACAAAATCGCGATGATCTTCCAGGAGCCGATGGTGTCGCTTAACCCGCTGCACAGCCTGGAAAAACAGCTCTATGAAGTGCTCTCCCTGCACCGTGGGATGCGCAAAGAGGCCGCGCGGGGAGAAATTCTAGATTGTCTTGAACGCACAGGCATACGCAATGCGGCCAAACGACTGAATGATTTTCCGCATCAGCTCTCCGGCGGCGAACGCCAGCGCGTGATGATCGCCATGGCCCTGCTCACGCGCCCCGAACTGCTGATAGCCGACGAGCCCACAACGGCGCTGGACGTGACGGTACAGGCGCAAATACTGACGCTGCTGCGGGAACTGCGTGACGAGTTGAACATGAGCCTGCTGTTTATCACGCACAACCTGAGCATTGTCAGAAAGCTGGCCGACAGCGTCGCGGTGATGCAGAACGGGCGCTGTGTTGAACAGAATACGGCGTCAACGCTGCTGAGCGCACCGCAGCACCCCTATACGCAGCGGTTGCTCGACAGCGAACCCTCCGGCGACCCGGTTCCTCTCGATGCGGACAGCACGCCGCTGCTGCGCGTTGAGGATCTGTCCGTCTCGTTCCCGATCCGCAAAGGTATTCTGCGCCGCATTGTCGATCGCAACCCGGTGCTGAAAAACCTCCGCTTCTCGCTGCGCCCGGGGGAATCCCTGGGGCTGGTGGGCGAATCCGGCTCGGGTAAAAGCACCACCGGTCTGGCGCTGCTGCGCTTAATTGCCTCCCAGGGCGAGATCCTGTTTGACGATATGCCGCTGCACCGCTGGAACCGCCGCCAGATGCTGCCCGTGCGTCCCCGCATGCAGGTGGTGTTTCAGGATCCCAACTCCTCGCTTAACCCACGGCTCAGCGTGTTACAGATTATCGAAGAGGGTCTGCGCGTCCATCAGCCCGGCCTGAGCGCGCAGCAACGCGAGCAGGAGGTCATGCGGGTCATGACCGAAGTGGGTCTAGATCCCGAGACGCGCCACCGCTACCCTGCGGAATTTTCCGGTGGGCAGCGCCAGCGTATCGCTATTGCCCGCGCGCTGATCCTGAAACCGGAGCTGATTATTCTGGATGAACCCACGTCGTCGCTGGATAGGACCGTTCAGGCGCAGATCCTGGCGCTGCTGAAAGGGTTACAGGAAAAGCACCGGCTGGCCTATATCTTTATCAGCCATGATTTACAGGTGGTGCGGGCGCTATGCCATCAGGTGATTGTGTTGCGTCAGGGAGAGGTGGTCGAGCAGGGTGATTGCCAGCGCGTATTTAGCGCGCCAACGCAGCGCTACACGCGCCAGCTGTTGTCGTCAGACTAGCGCTCAGAACGGGTACTGGCCGGAGAAAGGCTCGGCAATGGCAACGCCAAAATTTTTCAGACGGCAGGTGGCAGCAAACTCGTCCTGGCTTTTCACAAACAGGCACGGCTCACCTTCACACTCCAGCACGGAGCTGTCCACTTCGATATCCGTCAGGGCCTGACTGAGACGCTCCATCACCCGCCAGGCATTTTCGTCACTCGGGCTTAACAGCTTGAGCGCCACCAGGCAGTTTTCACAGCCCGCGACGTTTTGCGGAATCGGTTCAACTTTCGAACCAGCAAAACCCGTCGACCAGCGATAGCTCTGGGGCAAGCGATGGACAATAGAAAGTTGTAATGTATTCACGTTCGTTCCCCGGAAGCAAAATTTACTTCACAATTTATTTACATTTATAGTAACACATCATCGTCAGCCTGCACTATTCAGCACTTTTTTATCGGTATTCAGGCTCGCGTCGGCGCTATATGTACCCGTTTCTGCGATCTAACTCAACCTTTTTGAATACAATGATGTGACTTTTTACACAAATAGATTTTACATAAAATAAACAAACACAGCATAAACGAACGGGGTTTGGTTGATATGCATCAACAAAAAAGGCCCTGCCGGGCCTTCTCTGTGTTTTAGTGGACCGCTTTTCGCGGTCGGCTGGCGTAAAGATAGAAGAGTATCGAGCTGGTTGCGCAAAAAGCCATCGCCCACAGCATGGGCCATGCCGTCGTAAAGGTGGCCATCGAAAGCAACGCGCCGACGATAGCGCCAATGCCGAAGCGGAATGTCCCGGCCAGGGAAGATGCGGTTCCTGCCATGTGCGGGAACTCATCCAGAATCACCGCCATCGCATTGGATGACACCATCGACACGCAGCCGACAAAGGCCGCCACGCCGACCACCAGCGCCCAGAAGCCCACGCCCAGAAACGCGCTCACCACCAGCCAGATCGCCATCACAAACTGGATCCACAGCCCGGCGCGGAACATGTTCAGCGCCCCCACCCGTCGGACAAAGCGGCTGTTAATGATGGTCATAATGAACAGGAAGACGATGTTAAGCGCAAAGTAATAGCCGAAGTGCTGCGGCGACACGTGGTTAAGCTCGATGTAGACAAACGGCCCGGCGCTCAGGAAGGAGAACATTCCGGCGAAGCTGAACCCGCTCGCCAGCATATAGCTGAGCACGCGCTTGTGGCGAAACAGCGAGGCAAAGTTACCAATTGTGGTTCGGATGTGAAACTTCTGGCGGCGCTCGACGGGAAGCGTTTCATCAATAAAGAAGAAGATCATTGCGGAGGCCAGCAGCGCGGCCAGGGCCAGGATCCAGAAAATCACATGCCAGCTGAACCACACCAGCACCGCACCACCGGCCATCGGGGCCACCAGCGGCGCAATCGTCGTCACCAGCATGACAAACGACATCATGCGGGAGAACTCTTCTTTCGGGTAGATATCGCGCATCAGTGCGTTAATCACCACGCTTGCCGCTGCCGCCGCCAGACCGTGGAAGAAACGCATGATAATCAGATGATCGATAGTCTGCGCCAGCGCGCAGGCAACCGCTGCGGCCGCAAAGACCAGCGTCCCGCCCAGAATGACCGGCTTGCGTCCAAGGCTGTCGGCCATCGGGCCATAAAACAGCTGGCCGAGGGCAAAGCCAAGAATATAGGTGCTGAGCGTCATCTGCGCGCTGCCCGCCGGAACGCCAAACTGCGCGGAAATCACCGGCAGCGCGGGCAGGTACATATCAATAGACAGCGGCATCAGCATGGCCAGCAGGCCAAGAATGAAGACGATTTTGAACGACGAGTGTGGCCTGGTGGTCACAGAGTTCTCCTGAAATTAGTGCGAAGGCAGACCGACGCTGGCGATCTCTTCTTCCGTTAACGGGCGATATTCGCCAGGCGCCAGGTCGGGATCGAGTTCAATCGCACCAATCCGTTCGCGATGCAGGCCAACAACGTGGTTCCCCACCGCGGCAAACATACGTTTCACCTGATGATAGCGCCCTTCGCTGATGGTCAGGCGGACCTCGGTCGGGGTGATGACTTCGAGCACCGCCGGTTTGGTCAGATCTTTTTCATTATGCAGCTGAACGCCTTTCGCGAAGTGCTCTGCCGTGTCATCCGACACCGGTGACTCCAGCGTCACGAGATAGGTTTTCTCGCAGTGGTGGCGTGGAGAGGTGATGCGGTGCGACCACTGACCGTCGTCGGTCATCAGCACCAGCCCGGTGGTGTCGATATCGAGTCGACCTGCGGCGTGCAGCTTGTGCGCCACCGGCTCGTCGAGGAAATAGAGCACCGTCGGGTGATCCGGATCGTCCGTTGAGCAGACGTAGCCTTCCGGCTTATTGAGCATGAAGTAGCGCGGACCGTGCTGCTGGGTCAGCGGATTGCCGTCATACTCCACCTGATGGTCAGGTTGCAGTTTGAACGCGCTGTCTCTCACAATGTCGCCGTCCACGGTAACGCGGCTGGCGCGAATTTCGCGCCCGGCAATAGCGCGGCTTACGCCGAGTTGCTGAGCGATAAACTTATCAAGTCGCATGAAATCTTTTTAGCCTTAATGGTGCAGGAAGTCGGACAACAGGTCCGAAAAAAGAAGCAGTCTGGAACGGTTCAGTATAATGGTCTGGTTGCGCCACTCAAGGGAAAAAGTTTCGTGGCATACTATCTATACCCTAAATAATTCGAGTTGCATGAAGGCGGCAAAGGAGTGAATCCCCGGGAGCTTACATAAGTAAGTGACCGGGGTGAACGAGTGCAGCCAACGCACAGGCAACTTGAAGTATGACGGGTATATGTGCGGAATAAAGAAACCGAGACCCTATGACTTTTACACTTCGTCCCTATCAGCAGGAAGCCGTTGACGCCACCCTCGCCTGGTTCCGCAAACATCGCGAGCCGGCGGCGATTGTGCTGCCGACCGGTGCAGGCAAAAGCCTGGTCATTGCCGAACTGGCGCGTCTGGCCCGCGGCCGCGTGCTGGTGCTGGCGCACGTTAAAGAGCTCGTCGCGCAAAACCATGCCAAGTATTGTGCGCTTGGACTGGAAGCCGACATTTTCGCCGCCGGGCTAAAGCGTAAAGAGAGCCACGGCAAAGTGGTGTTTGGCAGCGTGCAGTCGGTGGCCCGCAATCTGGATCTGTTTCGCAGCGAATTTTCGCTGCTGATTGTCGACGAATGTCACCGCATCAGCGATGACGACGACAGCCAGTATCAGCAAATCCTGTCCCACCTGAAAGAGGTGAATCCTCACCTGCGCCTGCTGGGCCTGACGGCGACCCCGTTTCGTCTGGGGAAAGGCTGGATCTATCGCTACCATTATCACGGCATGGTGCGCGGCGATGACAAGGCCCTGTTTAGCGACTGCATCTACGAGCTTCCGCTGCGCTACATGATTAAACATGGCTACCTGACGCCGCCTGAACGGCTGGATATGCCGGTGGTGCAGTACGACTTCAGCCGCCTGCAGGCGCAGAGCAACGGGTTATTCAGCGAAGCGGATCTTAACCAGGAGCTGAAAAAGCAAAAGCGCATTACGCCGCATATCATCAGCCAGATTGAGGAGTTCGCCGCGACGCGCAAAGGGGTGATGATCTTTGCCGCCACCGTTGAGCATGCGCGAGAAATCACCGGGTTACTGCCCCCCGGCGACGCGGCGCTCATCACCGGCGAGACGCCCGGCCCGGATCGCGATCGCCTGATTGAGGCCTTTAAAGCCCAGCAGTTCCGCTATCTGGTTAACGTGTCGGTGTTGACCACCGGCTTTGACGCCCCGCACGTCGACCTGATCGCTATTTTGCGTCCGACCGAATCGGTCAGTCTATATCAGCAAATTGTTGGCCGCGGCCTGCGTCTGGCGCCGGGGAAAACCGACTGCCTGATTCTGGATTATGCCGGTAACCCGCACGATCTCTATACGCCTGAGGTCGGCGCGCCAAAAGGGAAAAGCGACAACGTGCCCGTGCAGGTCTTTTGCCCTGCCTGCGGGTTTGCCAACACCTTCTGGGGCAAAACCACCGCCGACGGCACGCTGATCGAACATTTTGGCCGCCGCTGTCAGGGCTGGTTTGAAGATGATGACGGGCATCGCGAGCAGTGCGATTTTCGTTTCCGCTTCAAAAACTGCCCGCAGTGCAACGCCGAAAATGACATAGCCGCTCGCCGCTGTCGGGAGTGCGACACGGTGCTGGTTGACCCGGACGACATGCTGAAAGCGGCGCTAAAGCTGAAAGATGCGCTGGTGCTGCGCTGTTCCGGCATGGCGCTACAGCCCGGCGCCGATGAAAAAGGCGAATGGTTGAAAATCACCTATTACGACGAGGACGGGGCGGACGTCAGCGAGCGCTTCCGGGTCCAGACGCCTGCCCAGCGAACGGCCTTCGAACAGCTGTTTATTCGCCCGCACACCCGCACCCCGGGCGTGCCCCTGCGCTGGATCACCGTGGCCGATATCGTGCGCCAGCAGGTGTTGTTGCGCCATCCGGATTTTGTCGTCGCCCGTAAGAAAGGCCAGTACTGGCAGGTGCGCGAGAAGCTCTTTGACTACGAAGGTCGCTTCCGTCGCGCCAACGAATTGCGCGGTTAGCGGGACTTTTCATTGATGTGAGGGGCATTTGAGTATAAAATGCCGCCCGCCTCACATCCGTGAGGCAGAACACTCACCTGCTGCTGGGTCGCCTGTAGTAGGGTTTTAAATACAGAGAGAAATCAATGTTCACTATCGAAGCAGAAGTACGTAACGTGCAGGGTAAGGGTGCGAGCCGCCGCCTGCGTACCGCTAACAAGTTCCCGGCTATCGTTTACGGTGGCGAAGCTGCTCCAGTTGCAATCGAACTGGATCACGACAAACTGTGGAACCTGCAGACCAAAGCTGAATTCTACAGCGAAGTTCTGACCATCGTTGTTGGCGGTAAAGAAGAAAAAGTGAAAGTTCAGGCTGTTCAGCGTCACGCGTTCAAGCCAAAACTGACTCACATCGACTTCGTTCGCGCGTAATCGCAAACCTGTCGAAAAAAACCCCGCTTCTGCGGGGTTTTTTGTGCCTGCTATTTACCGCCCGAGGTGCGGCGCTGAAGCTGATCGCGCAGATTCGGCGGCGTCCCCTTAATGGTCAGCGTATCGGTGGCCGGATCCCAGAAGATTCGTTCCCCCAGCAGCATCGCATCAAAGTTGATGGTTAACCCGCCGCCGCTGCCGGCAAACTTGGTTAACTGACGCAGCGTGCTGCGATCCGCCGGGAAACTCTCTTCAAGCTCATAGCCCTTCTCTGCGGTAAATTCCTGGAAGCTGACTTCGCTAACGCCCGCCAGCTCTTTTGACAGCGACTCCAGCTCAATCTCTTCCCCAGCCTGCAGCTGTTCGTTGCAGTAGCTGTAAACCTGCTGGCGCACCGTCTGGCGCTCAGATTTATCAAGCTGCGCTTCGGCTGTGAAATCGTCAACCGCCTGGAGCAGCCCTTTGTTCTGCGCTTTGGCGTTAAGCCCTTCACTGGCACCGAGGAAGTCCATGAAGAAATCCGCCACTTTGCGGCCCACGCGTCCCTTCAGGAAAGTCAGGTAGCGGGTCGACTCCGGGTTGGTTTCCCACTCGGTCAAATCAATACGCGCCACGATATCCGCATGGTTGATATCCAGATAATGCGTCGAGCTGATATCCAGCTGCTCGTTCACGCGCATGCTGCTTAAGTTATTCAGCACGGTAACCAGCAGGTACTCGACCGCCAGGTAGCGGTAGTGGCAGAACAGCACGATCCCGCCGTCGGCGAACGGATATTTCGCCAGCTCATCGCGCAGACGCCCGGTTGCCGCACGGCTAAACGCCAGGAAATCCTCTTCACCCTGGCGCTGCAGGCGCAGGCTATCGGCCAGTTCACTCTCTTCGCTGAACAGCCCATAGGCTTTATTTTTGGCGCTGTAGACGCGATGCAGCTCTGCCATCATCTCCACAACGGTCGCCGTGGGTTCCAGTAACGAATCGCGCAGCACCACTTCAAGGGTTTGCTCATCGCGCTTGATAAGCTGGTGCAGGGCAATCTGGTTGATTTCCAGACTCATGATAAACTCTCCTTTTAGACCGGGCGGTATTCAACCACCACCAGGACATGTGTGCAACAACAGATAAAAAAGGGGAAAAAAAGCTGTTGCTACGGTAATATGTTGCCCTTTCATCAACAAACTGATTTTGATTTATGCCACAACATTCCCGCTACAGTGATGAACACGTTGAACAACTGCTCAGTGAGCTGGTCAACGTACTGGAAAAACATAAAACGCCGACCGATCTCTCCCTGATGGTTTTGGGAAATATGGTCACCAACCTGATTAACACCAGCGTTGCTCCGGCTCAGCGTCAGGCGATCGCAAAATCTTTCGCCCAGGCTTTACAGTCGTCCGTCAGCAACGACCCGGCCCATTAAGGGATACGAACAACAGTTTATGGTGACGAATCGTCAGCGCTACCGTGAAAAAGTCTCCCAGATGGTCAGCTGGGGGCACTGGTTTGCCCTGTTCAACATTCTGCTGGCGACGGTCATTGGCTGTCGTTATCTGTTTGTCGCAGACTGGCCAACAACGCTCACCGGGCGTATCTACTCCTGGATAAGCGTTGTCGGTCACTTTAGCTTTTTGGTTTTCGCCACCTATCTGCTGATCCTGTTCCCCCTGACGTTTATCGTCATGTCGCAGCGTCTGATGCGATTCTTGTCCGCCATCCTTGCGACGGTGGGGATGACGCTGCTGCTTATCGACAGTGAAGTGTTCACCCGCTTCCACCTGCATCTCAACCCCATCGTCTGGGAGCTGGTGATTAACCCCGACCAGAACGAAACGGCCCGCGACTGGCAGCTGATGTTTATCAGCGTCCCGGTGATCCTGTTGATTGAGATGCTGTTTGCCACCTGGAGCTGGCAAAAACTGCGTAGCCTGACCCGGCGACGCCATTACGCGAAGCCCGTCGCCGCGCTCTTCTTCGTCTCCTTTATCAGTTCGCACATCATGTATATCTGGGCGGATGCGAACTTCTATCGTCCTATTACTATGCAGCGCGCGAACCTGCCGCTCTCGTACCCGATGACGGCCCGTCGCTTCCTCGAGAAACATGGCCTGCTTGATGCGCAGGAGTACCAGCGCCGCCTTATCGAGCAGGGTAACCCGGAAGCCGTCAGCGTTCAGTATCCGCTGAGCGACCTGCGCTATCGCGATATGGGCCGCGGGCAAAACGTCCTGCTCATCACCGTCGACGGCCTGAACTATTCCCGTTATGAGAAGCAGATGCCTGCCCTGGCCGATTTCGCGAGTCAAAACGTCACGTTTACTCAGCACATGAGCTCCGGTAACACAACCGACGCGGGCATCTTTGGCCTCTTCTATGGCATTTCAGCCGGATACATGGACGGCGTACTCTCTACCCGCACGCCTGCGGCGCTGATCACCGGGCTGAATCAGCAGGGCTATCAGTTAGGGTTGTTCTCATCCGATGGCTTTAACAGCCCGCTCTACCGCCAGGCGCTGCTGTCTGATTTCTCACTGCCGGCGGCACAGAATCAGTCCGATGCGCAGACCGCCAGCCAATGGATAAACTGGCTGCAGCGCTATGCCCAGGAAGATAACCGCTGGTTCTCATGGGTTGCCTTTAACGGTACAACGCTTGCTAACAGCAACAAGAGTGATTTCGCGCGCCGCTACGGCCGCGCGGCGGGTGATGTTGATGCGCAGATTGCCCGCGTGCTTGACGCGCTACGTGAGTCCGGCAAGCTGGACAACACCGTGGTGATCGTGACGGCAGGCCATGGCGTCCCGTTAGGTGACGAGACGAAGAGCATGAGCTGGTCACGCCCTAACCTGCAGGTTCCGCTGGTCATCCACTGGCCGGGCACCCCGGCGCAGCGCATCACTATGCTTACCGAGCATAAAGATGTGATGACCACCCTGATGCAACGCCTGCTGCACGTCAGCACGCCAGCAAACGAGTATTCGCAGGGCCAGGATCTCTTCAGCGCCGCGCGCCGCCATAACTGGGTTACGGCAGCAGGGAATAATACGCTGGTGGTGACCACGCCGAAGCTGACGCTGGTGCTGAACAGCAACGGGAATTATCAGACGTATAACCTGCAGGGTGAACGGCTGAAAGACCAGAAACCGCAGCTGAGCCTGCTGCTGCAGGTCCTGACGGATGAGAAGCGTTTTGTCGCTAACTGATTAATAATAAACCAGTTAGCGACGGATTTCCTTGCATTCAAAACGGAATCGAGTAGTATTCTTTCTATGCGTCGGCACGTAGCGCAGCCTGGTAGCGCACCGTCATGGGGTGTCGGGGGTCGGAGGTTCAAATCCTCTCGTGCCGACCAAAAACACATTGAAAACCAGCCTCTTATGGCTGGTTTTTTATTTCGCCTCGTCCGGCGTTTTGCGCAGGTATACAAGCGTTACCAGACAAATCACCGCCCCGGCATAAAACGTATATTCCGCCCCAAACGTTTCCCAGATGGCTCCTGCCCCCAGGCTGGCGACTAACAATCCCACGCCGCTGACCAGACTAAAAATGCCGTAGGCGGTACCGCGCAGGTCCGCAGGCGCCGTTTTTGCGATCATTGCCGCCAGCAGCCCCTGCGTCATCCCCATATGCACTCCCCAAAGCGCAACGCCCAGAAGCATTCCAGCCCAGTGGGTGCTCAGCGCCAGCACAATATCTGCTCCAATCAGCATCACCAGACCCCACTGCAGTAGCCGGGTGTGGCTCATCCGGTCCGATAACTTGCCAAACGGATAGGCAGAGAGGAAATAGAGCAGATTCATGGCCACCATCACCAGCGGGATCAGCGCCAGCGGCACCCCCGACTGCTGTGCGCGCAGGACAAGAAAGGCTTCACTGAAGCGTGCGAGCGTGAAGATGGCCCCCAGACCAATCACCCACCAACAGCCTTTCCCGAGACGCCTGAGGTTCTCTTTTTTGATGGGGTTCGTGCGTTTATGTTCGACGGGCGTTTTCGGCTCATGCAGGCCGAAGAAAAGCAGCGCCACGGCGAGCACGCCGGGGATCACCGCGATCCAGAAAATCGTGCGGAAATCATCGTTCCACAGCAGCATCAATCCTACGGCCAGCAGCGGCCCGAGAAATGCGCCGATGGTGTCCATCGACTGACGCAGCCCAAAGGCCGCGCCGCGAAGTTCCGGCGGCGTAACGTCAGCAACCAGCGCATCGCGCGGCGCTCCCCGTATCCCCTTCCCGACCCGGTCGATTAAGCGCGCCCCAAGGATCATGCCGGAAGAAGAGGCGATAGCGAACAACGGTTTACTCAACGCGCCAAGACCGTAGCCCAGAACCGCCAGTCCTTTACGCTTGCCCAGATAGTCACTGATGGCGCCGGAAAACACCTTGATAAACAGCGCAGTGGCCTCAGCCAGGCCTTCAATCAAACCAATGAAAATCACGCTGGCGCCCAGCGTCGTGACCATAAACAATGGCAGCAGGCTGTGAATGATCTCCGAAGAGATATCCATCAACATACTTACTCCACCGACCACCCAGACACCTTTTGGGATCTGGCGGAGCGTGGCAAACCGGGATTGCATTAAGCCTCTCCTGCTTTCTGTAAACAAAGGTGCTCTCAACAGAATATCCTGGAAAGGCGAATAAAAATTATCAGGCATAAAAAAAGCCACCCCGCAGGATGGCTCAGTTATCGCAAATCGGTGCTTAGTGCTTCTCACGTCCGCCCAGGAAAAAAATACCCAGCGGTATAGCCAGCAGAACGGTGAATACCAGACTGTAGACAAAGATCATCGCCGACTGCAGGACGTACATGCTGGTTGTCCAGGCAGAGAGAGGAATGTTGTACTGTTCGATGACGCCAACAATCGTGGCACGCCCCACGCACGCGGCAGCAATCATAAACACGACCAGCAGCGCCAGGAGAAACTTGCGGCCTTCAGGCGTTTTCAGTTTTGCACGAACCATCTCTCTTCCCTTTTACAGATGAATAACATTATATAGCGTCTAAAATAACACAAACGCCTGCCAGACTCCACGCCAGTATAAACACCTGCATAAATAACAAATATCTGGTTTATTACGCTGTATATATTGAAAATGTAAGTAAATAACACCAATCATTCACGGCCGCTATGTTAACCTGTGCAAAATCGTTTTGACATAAAGGAATGACAATGAAAAACGCACCTAAATTTGCTATCGCACTCATCGCTGCCGCGTGTGTCAGCACCAGCGCTTTCGCCAGCGAAACACCTAAAGCGCAGCCGCTGGAAAAAGTCGCCCCGTATCCGAAAGCGGATAAAGGGATGACGCGTCAGGTGATTCAGCTTCCGGTTCAGCAGGATGAAGCGAACTACAAAGTGGAGCTGTTAATTGGCAAGACGCTGGAAGTGGATTGCAACCAGCATCGTCTGGGTGGTCAGCTGGAAAGCAAAACGCTGGAAGGCTGGGGTTACGACTACTACGTCTTTGATAAAGTGACCTCGCCGGTCTCCACCATGATGGCCTGCCCGGATGGCAAGAAAGAGAAGAAATTTGTGACAGCGTATCTGGGCGACAACAGCCTGCTGCGCTACAACAGCAAGTTGCCGATCGTGGTCTATACGCCTGAAAACGTGGAAGTGAAGTATCGCGTGTGGAAAGCTGAAGAGAAGATTGAGCAGGCTGTCGTACGTTAAAATTAAGTCGGGTGGCGGCTTCGCCTTACCCGACCTACAAAACAACACCGAACATAGGCCGGGTAGGCGTCAGCGCCACCCGGCTTTTTTACCTTACAGCGCGATATCCGCAACTGGTTTGTTTTCCGGCTGAGGCTTCAGCTCCGCTTTTGGCGCAGCATCCGCAGCCTGCGGTTTGATGTACTGCAGCTGCAGTACGCGGCTGGTGTATTCCAGCTCCTGCTCCGTCGCGCTCACGTTACCGTTCAGCTTCGTGCCGTAGGATGGAATAATGGTCTTCAGCTTCGCCTGCCATTCCGGACTGGCGACTTTATCTTTAAACACTTTTTCCATCAGGTGCAGCATGATTGGCGCAGCGGTAGATGCACCCGGTGACGCACCCAGCAGCGCGGCGATGGTGCCGTCCTTATCGCTCACCACTTCGGTGCCCAGACGCAGCACGCCACCCTCTTTCGGATCGCGCTTGATGATTTGCACGCGCTGACCCGCCTGCCACAGACGCCAGTCTTCTTTCTTGGCCTCAGGATAGTACTCTTTCAGCGCTTCGAAACGGTCGTCGTCAGAGAGCATTACCTGGCTAATCAGGTATTTCACCAGATCGAAGTTATCCAGCCCCACGTCCATCATCGGCTTGACGTTAGAGGTGGTGGTTGCGCTCAGCAGATCCCACAGGGAGCCGTTTTTCAGGAACTTCGTGGAGAAGGTCGCGAACGGGCCAAACAGCACCACGCGTTTGCCGTCAAGCATACGGGTATCGATGTGCGGAACAGACATTGGCGGTGCGCCCACGGAAGCCTGACCGTACACTTTTGCCAGATGACGATTCACCACTTCCGGGTTATCGGACACCAGGAACTGGCCGCCGACCGGGAAGCCCGCGTAGTCATCCGCTTCCGGAATACCGGACTCCTGCAGCAGTTTCAGCGCGGCACCGCCCGCACCGATAAAGACAAACTTCGCCTTGATGACGTGCTCGGCTTCGTTGTTTTTCAGATCGGCAACGGTCACGCTCCAGCTGTTATCCGCGTTGCGCTTGAAACCGCGCACTTCGGTGCTGAGCTGCAGGTTGAAGTTCTCTTTTTTCTTCAGAGACGTCACCAGCTGACGGGTAATTTCACCGTAGTTGACGTCGGTACCAATTTCGGTACGGGTCGCCGCCACTTTCTGGTTCGGGTCACGACCTTCCATGACCAGCGGAGCCCACTCTTTAATCTGCGCGTGGTCTTCAGAGTATTTCATCCCGCGGAACAGCGTGCTCTGCTGCAGCGCGGCGTAGCGCGCGCGCAGGAAGTTGACGTTCTGCTCGCCCCACACAAAGCTCATGTGCGGTACGGTGTTGATGAAAGAGTGCGGGTCGTGCAATACGCCGCTGTTGACCTGGTGAGACCAGAACTGGCGAGATACCTGGAACGCCTCGTTGATCTCTACCGCCTTCTCGATACTAATGGAACCGTCCTTTTTCTGCGGCGTATAGTTCAGTTCCATGAGTGCCGAATGGCCGGTACCGGCGTTGTTCCAGCCGTTCGAACTCTCCTGCGCCACGCCATCAAGGCGCTCGACCATGGTCATTGACCAGTCCGGCTGCAGTTCTTGCAGATAGGTTCCCAGCGTGGCGCTCATGATACCGCCACCGATTAAAAGGACGTCCGTTTCCTGCTCTTTTGGTGCGTCAGCTTTCGCCGCCATAGAGACGGTGTTAAGCCCCACGGCCAGAGAAAAGAGCATGGCAGTCATTTTTTTCATAATTTATGCCTTAGTGTAAAAGTGCTTGATGCGTGGAAATTGCAGGTGAAACAAGCTGCGGGGGCACGGTAACAACTTTTAAATATTGTTTAAAGGTTACGAAATTATTGTAATTGTGAAATTTAATGATGGATTGTTTGTGAGGAATTATCGAAGCGTCTGGTAAAGCGCGGTTTAACTGGCTAGTATGTTGCGTTTTGTGATCGCGCGCACGGAAGCCTGCCCTAACCAGCGAAACGTTATGTCCCTACCCCATTCTGCTGTCTCTCCCGAAAACCGTGTCGCCAGCGTGCTGCGTTCCCCTAAGCAGCTGACGCGTGAAACGCTGGCTGGCGTGATTACCGCCCTGGCGCTGATCCCCGAGGTCATCTCATTTTCGGTGGTGGCGGGCGTTGACCCGAAGGTCAGCCTGATCGCTTCCGTGGTGCTGTGTCTTGCCCTGTCTGTACTGGGCGGTCGCCCGGCGATGGTCACGGCCGCGGCCGGTTCCGTGGCGCTGGTTATTGGACCCATGGTGCATCAGCACGGCGTACAGTACATTCTTCCCGCCGTGCTCATGGCTGGCGTAATTCAGATTCTGTTTGGCGTGCTGGGCATGGCAAGGCTGATGCGCTTTATTCCCCAGTCGGTCATGACCGGGTTTGTTAACGCCCTCGGGATATTGATTTTCTTTGCGCAGGTTCCGCATTTCTGGAGCCGAAGCCCGCTGATTGTGGGCCTGTTCGTGCTGACGGTACTGATCGTGCTGTGGGTGCCGCGCTATTTCAAAAGCATCCCTTCCCCACTGATTGCGATTGTGCTGTTAACCTTGTTTACCGTTTCAACCGGGCAAAGCCTGCCGACCGTAGGCGATGAAGGCGCCATGAGCGGCGGCTTGCCGGGTCTTAGCGAACTTCTGGTCCCACTCAATCTACAGACGCTGAGCATAATCTGGCCGTGCGCGTTGAGCATCGCGTTTGTCGGCCTGCTGGAATCCCTGCTGACCGCAAAGCTGGTGGATGAGCTGACCGCGACGCCGTCAAGTAAACGCCGCGAAAGCATTGGATTAGGCGTCGGCAATATCCTGGCCGGATTTTACGGTGGGATTGCGGGCTGCGCGATGATCGGACAAACCATCGTTAACGTGGAGATGGGGAAAGGCCGAAGCCGCATTTCAACCTTCGCTGCGGGCATCGTGCTGCTGATCCTGGTGACGGCGCTTAGCGACGTGATGGCCAACATCCCGATGGCGGTGCTGGCGGGCATTATGGCCATCGTCGCCGTTAAAACCTTCAGCTGGCACAGCCTTCAGCCGGCCGCGCTGAAAACGGCCCCGATTGCAGAAACGGTCGTCATGCTGGTCACCGTTGCCGCCACGGTATCAACCGGCAATCTGGCGATTGGCGTGCTGGGCGGGATTATCGTCATGGGGCTGCTTCCCGCCCGCATTAAGCGTCGGCTTAAAGCAGAAAAATCGTCGCCAGCCCAAGAAAAATAAAGAAACCGCCGGTATCGGTGATGGCGGTGATCATCACGCTCGACCCCACCGCGGGGTCGCGACCCAGTTTGGTCATGGTCAGCGGGATAATAACGCCCATCATCGATGCCACCAGAAGATTCAACACCATCGCCAACATCATCACCCCACCCAGCGCCATATCGTCATACAACCACCAGGTGATACCCCCCATAATGCTGCCCCAGACCAGGCCGTTGATCAGCGCCACACCCATCTCTCTGAAGATCAGAAAGGCGAAGTTGCCGGGTTGAATATTCTCCAGCGCCAGCGCGCGAACGATCATCGTGATAGTCTGATTGCCAGTATTTCCGCCTATTCCGGCCACAATCGGCATCAGCGAGGCCAGCGCCACCAGCTGCGAAATGGTGTGTTCGAAACCGTCAATCACGCGGGAGGCGATAAACGCGGTACACAGGTTAATGGCCAGCCACGCCCAGCGCGTTTTCACCGCCTTGCCGACGGAAGCATGGACGTCATCTTCCGCGCTGATCCCCCCCAGCGCACGCAGATCGTTATCGGTTTCTTCATAAACGACGTCAACGATCTCGTCGATGGTCAGACGCCCCATCAGTTTGCCGACGGAGTCCACGACGGCGGCACTCACGAGGTCGTCACGTTCGAAGGTACGCGCCGCTTTCTCCGCATCGTCCTCCGGGGAGAAGACCATCGGCTCGTTTTCCATCACCTCGCTCACCTTCCGCTGGGTGCTGTTGAGCAGGATGGTTTTCAGCTCCAGCTCGCCGAGCAGGGTTTTATCCCGGGAGGTGACAAACAGCTTATCGGTGTTATCCGGCATTTTGCCCAGGCGACGCAGATAGCGCTGCACGGTGCCGAGCGTCACGTCCGGGCGCACTGTGATAACGCCGAACTCCATAATCGCGCCGACGCTGTTTTTCTCGTAATGCATCACCTGGCGCACGCGCGCGCGTTCATCGGCAGGCAGTGACGCCAGCAGGCGGCCGGTCAGGTTTCGCGGCAGGTGTTGAACCAGGTAAATCTGTTCGTCGATATCCAGGGTTTGCAGAGCGTCGAGAATATCCCGGTCGCTCATCTCGTCGATCAGGTCGTCCCAGACGTTTTCGGAGGCCTCAAGCAGCACCTGCCCGCGCTCGTGATCCTGCACCAGCCGCCACAGGGCGTGACGCTCTTCCGAGGGAAGTGCTTCAAGGGTGTCCGCCAGATCCGGCGGGGGTAAGTGAGCAACCAGCGCACCTACCTCAGCAATATCGTCGGCTAACGTGCCGACATCATATTGCTCAGCCAGGGTCAGTTTGCCTAATAGCGTAGACGTGACCGCTTTATCGGTCGTAAGAAGCCAGATCAGTCGCGCACGTTCCTGGTCACGCTGTCTGGCGCTGTTTTTCTTTAATACCGACATCAATCATAAATCCATGAAATAAGTTGGTATTAAGCATAGCGCGAGGATATGTAAATAAGAATAAACAACGGGCCGGGATGGAGAAAAAAGCGACATATCGTGCAAATCATTGTGCCCGGCAGCGCTACGCTTGCACGGGCCTACAAAATCCCAGGCCGGGTAAGGCGAAGCCGCCACCCGGCACACGGGCATCAGGCCGTGCGCGCCACCGCGTCACGCGAGGCCGCATCGCGCGCTTCACCGGTCAGCTCGCTCAGCCTGCCGTCGCGCATCTCCAGCAAGCGGTCAGCGTGAATAAAGTAATGATCGTCGTGGCTGATGGCGAAAATGGTTTTGCCCATCTCCTGCATCAGCGGCAGCAGCACCTGATAAAACTCGCGGCGGAAGTGCGGGTCCTGATCCGCCGCCCACTCGTCGAGCAGAATGATGTCACGCTCTTCCGCCAGCGCCAGCAGCAGCGCCACGCGTTTTTTCTGCCCTTTGGAGAGTTTGAGGTTAAGGATCTTGCCGTCCTGAAGTTCCAGCTTGTGCGACATCTGCAGGTGCGCCAGCCATTTTTCCACCAGCGCAGGATTGGCCTGCTGCCCTTCCGGACCCAGCAGCCGATCAAACAGCCAGACGTCGGTGAACACCGCCGAGAAAAGCTTGCGGTAATCCTCGGGCTTCTCCGCGCTCAGCGCCGTGCCATCCAGTAAAATCTCGCCCGACTGCGGCTGATAAAGCCCGGTGAGCAGCATCGCCAGCGTCGATTTACCGCTGCCGTTGCCGCCAATCAGGAACAGCAGCTCGCCGCGGCGGATCGTCAGATTGAGCGGCCCCACGGAGAAGGCGCTGTCCTGATAGCGGAACGTGACGTTACGCAGCTCGAGCGTCTGCCAGTTCGGGAAGGCCTGCGGGCGCGGGAATTCGGGCTTAAACGGCGCGAGATCGAATTTTTTGAGTTTATTAAAGGCCACCTGCGCACTCAGCAAGGTGGGCAATGCGCCGACCGCCGAGAGCAGCGGCGTGCGCAAAAACAGCAGCGTCAGTGAGTAGGTTGCCGCGACGTTGGTATCCGCCCAGCCCAGGCTATTCGCCATCCAGAACACAAGGCCAATGGCGCCCAGCATCATAATGTTTGACCAGTTCACCGCGCTCAGGTGGAAGGTATCGGCGCGAATGATATGGTGCCGGTATTCGCGCGCGTCCGGAATATAGAGATGGTTAAAGATATACTCGGCGCGCTCGCGGTTCAGGGTGAGTTCTTTGCGCCCTTCCAGTACCGTCTGGTAATCGTTATAGAGCTTATCTTCGGTTTCGCGCAGGACCGCCATGTGTTTATAGACGCGGGACACCAGCACAAAACCGCCCCAGATGGTGATGGCAATCCACAGCGCAGTCACCGCCAGCATTTTGCTGGAGAGCCAGGCGAGATAGGCCGCCGAGCCGAAGGTCAGAATGATCCCCTGCACCAGCTCCGGCAGACGAACGAACGCGATAGTAATGGCGCGAACGTCGCTGGTCAGCCCCGCCAGCAGGGAGGCGCTGCCGAGCTGCTCGACGCGCTCGACCTGAGTGTCCAGGATGCGCTTGATAAACTCGCTGCGCAAACGGAAAACGAAATGGTGGCCGAGCGCGGTCAGTGCCAGCTGGGAGCCGAGCGTAACCGCCATCAACAGCAGCAGCAGGCCAAGAAACTCCGGCAATACGGAGAGCGAGGTGTCGACCATTTCAATCAACCGCACGTTAATAAACGCGATCAGGCCAATACCCAGCGCGGCGCTGGCCAGGCTTAACGCCATGACGGCGACGAAGGGCCAGCGGTACTGACGCCAGACGAGGAGAAGTAGTTGCATGCAGGCAATCCGGACAATAAAAATCAGCCAGCAGTGTAAACTGCCCTGCGCGGACATCAAGAATAATTCTTATTTTAGTTTACTGTACCCCGCCTGACGGAAGGTCAGATTAAAGCGGTACTCGCCCGTGAGGGGGTGAACGCCGGGTTTCAGCGGCTGAATGCCGTGATAGTAAAGCCGCGATTCCCTGCCCCACACCACCACATCGCCATGTTCCAGCATGATGCGTTTGAGCGGATCGTTGCGGCGTAATCCCCCAAACTGAAAGACGGCGGGCAGGCCTAACGATACCGAAACGATAGGCGCGCGCAGATCGGGCTCATCCTTGTCCTGATGCAGCGAGAGCTTCGCCCCGACAGCGTAGCGGTTGATCAGGCAGGCGTCAGGACGGAAGTCAGGATAATCCGCCGCCACGGCAGCCTCGTGACAAAGTGCCTGGAAAACCGCAGGCATGGGAGGCCACGGCCGACCTGTCGTGGGATCGTTCGGAGCATACACATACCCACGTTCGTTTGTCGCCCAGCCCAGTTCGCCGCAGTTAGTCATGGCCACCGACATGGTGTAGCCGCCCGGCGTCACCATATGGCGAAACGGTGAAGCCGCTGTGACCTCTTCAATACCGGCAAGCAACGCCTCCGCACGGGAGAGAGCAAAGCGGCGCAGGATAACCGCCCCCGGCGCAAGCGGCTCCTGCCAGGGTTCAGCATCCGCAAAAAGATCGAGCATTATCCCTCCCGGCGTTTCGCCTCACGTTTTAGCAATAGCGCTTTTCGCGCCGTTCCCCAACGATAGCCCGACAGCGCGCCGTCGTTACGAACCACGCGATGACAGGGGATCACAATCGCCAGCGTGTTGGCCGCACAGGCGCCTGCTACGGCGCGTACCGCACCGGGTTGACCAATCGCCTGCGCCACCTGCTGGTAACTTGCCGTTTCACCGCAGGGAATTGCGCGAAGGGCCTGCCAGACGCGCTGCTGGAACGCGGTACCGCGAATATCCAGCGGCAGCGCAAGCGGTACGTCGCGGTTATCAATACTGGCAATGACCTGGTGGATCCGCTGTACGAAGGCGTCGTCCCGCGGCGCGTGCGTTGCTTTTGGAAATTGCGTGGCAAGCTCTGCGGTTAATTCAGCATCGGTGTCACCCAGCAGAATCGCGCAGATCCCCCGCTCGCTTTCGGCGACCAGACAGCGTCCTAACGAACAGTCATCGATGGCATACCGAACGGCCACCTCTCCTTTACGGTACTGCTTCGCCGTCATGCCCAACGCATCGTTGGCTTTACGATAATAGCTGCTGCTGTCGGGAAATCCCGCTGCCAGCACGGCATCGGTAATTTTGTCTCCCTGCGCAAGCGCGGTGCGCAGACGCTGACCCCGCGCCGCCTGCTGCCAGGCTTTTGGCGTCATGCCGGTCACGGATTTAAACAGGCGGTGGAAATGGAAAGGACTCATGGCAACCTGCTCCGCCAACCTCTCCAGAGTTAGCGCAGGATCCTGCTCCAGAAGCCGGCAGGCGTGTTCCACTTTTGCCAGCTTTTGCGCCTGCGGATCGCGCTTGTCCGGCATGCAGCGCTTGCACGGACGAAAGCCCGCCTGAGCGGCGTGCCGGGCATCGGGATAAAAGCGGACATTTTTACGCAGCGCGTGGCGGGCGCGGCATGACGGACGGCAGAAAATACCGGTCGTCTGCACGGCGAAGACAAACTGATCGTCAGCGAGCGGATCGCGGGCCAGCACGGCCTGCCAGCGATCCTCATCGGTAGTGAAGGTTGGGTTTTTCATGATCGGCTCCTCGTATAAGCATACATAGAGCGTGCCTGAGCGCCACCGATAAAAAACCCGCAACCTTGCTTTTTAATTTTTGTCGCTGACCAGGAAACTGTTGAACTGCGGCGAGCTCCAGGTTTTAAACCCGTCGCCCTCTTTGGTGATCATATAAACCGCCAGCCCTTCCTGACGGACCACCTCTTTGGCTTTCTCCGGGCCAAGAACCATTAATCCGGTATCCCAGGCATCCGCTTCGAGCGCGGTGGGGGCAATGACCGTCACCGAGACCAGGTTATGCGTGATGGGGCGGCCGGTCTGCGGATCAATCACGTGCGAAATACGCTTCCCGTCAAGCTCGTAATAGTTGCGATAGCTTCCGGAGGTGCTGATGCCATGTCCGTTGATATCCACTATCGCCTGCACGGCATTTTGCCGATCCGTCGGTTTTTGAATCGCCACGCGCCACGGTTTATCGCTGGCGTTCATGCCCCGACTGACCAACGCGCCGCCCACGGAGACCAGATAACGGGAAATCCCCTCCTGCGCCATCAGTGCAGCAAGATGATCCGCCGCGTAGCCTTCCCCGACCGTCGACAGATCGACAAACAGATCGGGGATATCTTTTTGCAGGTACTGCTGCCCGTACTGGTTGATGACGGTCAGATGCTGTAGCCCGGTCCGGGCGCGGGCGTCATCAATGGCCGCCTGTTCGGGCGTCTTCACCGGCTGTTTATTCGGGCCAAATCCCCAGAGGTTCACCAGAGGACCGACGGTCACATCCATCGCCCCGTTGGTTTTATAACCTACGCGCATTGCCTCGGTCACGATATCGGCCATCGCCTCGCTCACCGGCCACAGAGAGGTGCTGGTTGAGAGGTTAAAGCGCATCAGCGCCGAGTCATTTTTATAGGTCGACAGCAGCTGATCGTCGGCGTCCAGCTGTGCCTGGATTTTGCCGCGAAGCTCATCCGTGCGCGTTTTATCGAGGTTCATCACGCTGACGCGCCAGAAGGTGCCCATCGTTTTGCCTTCGAGCACCGTCGCGGCAGGTGCGTCGGTTTTCGCCACGGGCGCGGGATCGTTACACGCGGTCAGGAAAAAAAGCATAGCCAGAAAGCTGGCGCGTAAAAAAGTCATGTCCATTCATTATTATCCTCATGCCAGGGCGGCAAGAGTACACCAAAACGGGTGAGTTGTGAGAATCAGAAAGGCACAAAAAAAGGGGCCATCAGGCCCCTTACGTCACACGATGGCGCGATTAGAACTGGTAAACCAGGCCCAGCGCGACGATATCGTCAGTACCGATACCCGCCTGACGGGTGAATTCATTTTCATCAACCAGGTTGATTTTGTAATCCACGTAGGTGGACATGTTTTTGTTGAAGTAGTAAGTCGCACCCACATCAACATATTTCAGCAGATCCTGATCGCCGAAGTTTTCGATGTCTTTGCCTTTAGACTGCAGGTAAGCCACGGATGGACGCAGGCCGAAGTCGAACTGGTACTGAGCAACCACTTCGAAGTTCTGCGCTTTGTTAGCAAAGCCGTAAGCGGTAGTTGGGTTGCTGCCGTTAGAGGTACCAAAACGAGTTGCGTTGTAGGTCTGAGAGTACTGTGCTGCCAGATAGATGTTGTTGGCATCGTACTTCAGGCCACCAGAATAGACTTCTGCGTGATCCCCTTTACCGTATACGCCCAGTGCGTTCTGATCGGCGGTACGTTTGGAGGAGGACATCGCACCACCCACGCTGAAACCTTCGCCCAGGTTATAGGTCACGGATGCACCGTAGCCATCGCCGTTCTGGTTCAGCAGGCTGCGACCGTCGGTGTTTTCACCGCTTACGCTGCCGTTTTTGCCCTGATACTGCAGAGCAAAGTTCAGGCCATCAACCAGACCAAAGAAGTCCTGGTTACGGTAGGTTGCCACGCCGTTAGCACGAGACTGGAGGAAGTTGTCGGCACCATAGGTGTCTCCACCGAATTCAGGCAGAACGTCGGTCCAGGAGGTCACGTCGTAAATCACGCCGTAGTTACGACCGTAATCGAATGAACCTGCTTCCGCGAACTTCAGACCTGCAAAGGCCACACGAGTCCAGGACTGGTTGTCGCCTTCGTCTTTGTTACCCTGAATCTGGTATTCCCACTGGCCATAACCGGTCAGTTGATCGTTAACCTGAGTTTCACCTTTGAAGCCAAGACGCATGTAGGTCTTGTCGCCGTCGTTACCCTTGTCGTCAGAGAAATAATGCAGACCATCGACTTTGCCGTACAGATCTAATTTGTTGCCATCTTTGTTATAAATTTCGGCCGCATTTGCTGCGCCTGCTACCAGGAGTGCTGGTACCAGGAGGGACAGTACTTTAACTTTCATTTTATTAACCCTCTGTTATATGCCTTATAATTGCCACTGCTTACTGGTTAACCCTCATTAACCAGTCGGCAATTTCATTCTCCGCAAAATTACAGAATAATCCAATGCGAATATGATACGAAAACTTTGAAGATGTTTCATTTTTCCATCAAGATGTTTCAAAATGTAAATATCAAGGAACTTTTACAAAGCACAAATAGCTTATAAATTTAGCACTTATAATCAAAAGAAAAATCATACATATAGTAATCAATAACTTATAATAAAAATCGTTACAGCACTGAATGACAAAACAAGATCGCGGCTAATCTCTAAAATATCTCTCGCTATCATCATTAACTTTATTTATTACCGTCATTCAGTTTTGAATGTCTGTTTATCCCTAATTGAGCCGGATGCTTCGCATTCGGTTTTTTTTTACCTTTCTTTACGCAACGCCTCATTTTTTGTGCTACCGCACCGAAATTGTAACGACTATTAACTAAATTCTCCCCGGCGATCGTTCGCTAACACACAATTGATGTAAAACTTAATTTCTTGTTAATTCGTGCTATTTGCTGGCCAGCCGCACTTTTTATTTGTACGCGCAGGACGAGTTTGTACATGTTTACCGCGCCACCCGCCGCCGGTATTGTCCGTTGAAAAAGTCGCCTGTTCCCGGACGGTGGCGCTGGAAATTCAGTTATTACCCTTTATACTGCCCTATCGCCACAGAGCATGACCATGACGGGTTAAAGATATCAATGAGTCAGACTGAAACCACCGCCCCGAGCAAATTCTCCCTCCTCCCCGGGAGCATCACCCGTTTCTTTCTTCTTTTGATCGTTGTGCTGTTAGTGACCATGGGGGTGATGGTACAAAGCGCGGTTAACGCCTGGCTGAAGGATAAGAGCTATCAGGTCGTCGATATCACCCACGCCGTGCATAAGCGCATCGATACCTGGCGCTACGCCACCTGGCAGATTTACGACAATATTGCGGCCGCCCCGGCCTCCTCATCCGGAGATGGACTTCAGGAGACGCGGCTTAAGCAGGATGTCTATTACCTCGAAAAACCGCAGCGTAAGACTGAGGCGCTCATTTTTGGCTCTCACGACAGCGCAACGCTCGAGATGACACAGCGTATTTCGACCTATCTGGATACCCTCTGGGGGGCCGAAACGGTGCCGTGGTCGATGTACTATCTGAACGGTCAGGACAACAGCATGATCCTGATCTCAACGCTGCCGTTAAAAGATCTCTCTTCCGGGTTTAAAGAGACCACCGTGGGCAGCATCGTCGACTCCCGCCGGGCAGAGATGCTGCAGCAGGCGAATGCCCTTGATGAACGTGAGAGCTTCTCTTCCCTGCGTCGTCTGGCCTGGCAAAACGGTCATTATTTTACTCTGCGCACCACCTTCAACCAGCCAGGACATCTGGCGACGGTAGTGGCCTTCGATTTACCGATTAACGATTTAATCCCGCCGGACATGCCGCTCGACAGCTTCCGTCTGGAGCCCGACAACAGCACCCAGAACATGCGTGCGGCATCTGACAAAGAAGCCGCAGAAAGCGTCTCGATCTCCTTTAACGGCTCAAAAATCGAAATTGCCTCATCCCTGAACTCGACCGGTATGCGTCTGGTGTGGCAGGTGCCGTTTGGCACGCTGCTGCTCGACACGCTGCAAAATATCCTGCTGCCTCTGCTGCTGAATATCGGTCTGCTGGCGCTGGCGCTGTTTGGCTACAGCACCTTCCGTTTCCAGCCGGGGCGTCAGAGCGACGCCTCTGCGGTCCCGGCAGGCACCAGCAATGAACTGCGCGTGTTACGTGCGCTAAATGAAGAGATTATTTCCGTGCTGCCGCTTGGGGTCTTAGTTCACGATCAGGAAGCGAATCGTACGGTAATGAGCAATAAAATTGCCGACCATCTGCTGCCGCATCTTAACCTGCAGAACATCACCACCATGGCGGATCAGCACCAGGGGGTGATCCAGGCCACCATCAACAATGAGCTGTACGAGATCCGTCAGTTCCGCAGCCAGGTCGCCTCCCGCACGCAAATTTTCATCATTCGCGATCAGGATCGCGAGGTGCTGGTGAATAAAAAGCTCAAGCAGGCGCAAAGACTGTATGAGAAAAACCAGCAGGGGCGCGCCGCATTTATGCAGAACATTGGCGATGCCTTCAAGCAGCCGTTAAAAACGCTGGCGACCCAGGCGGCGGCGTTAAATACGTCAGAAAGCCACCAGCTTGCCTGTCAGGCCGACTCGCTGGTCAGAATGGTTGACGAGATCCAGCTGGCGAACATGCTGGAGAATGATTTCTGGAAAGGAACACCAACCCTCTTCTCTATTCAGGACCTGATCGATGAAGTCGTTCCGGAAGTCCTGCCCGTGATTAAGCGTAAAGGGTTGCAGCTGCTGATCAATAACAATCTTCCGGCAAATGACGAGCGCCACGGCGATCGTGAAGCGCTGCGCCGCATACTGTTGATGATTATTCAGTACGCGGTGACGACCACGCAGATCGGCAAGATCACCCTCGAAGTCAGTACGGAGGAGTCGGCAGAAGACCGCCTGACGTTCCGCATCCTCGACACCGGGGAAGGCGTCACCACGAGTGAAATTGATAATCTCCACTTCCCGTTCCTGAACGACACGCAAAGCGATCGCTACGGCAAGGCCAATGCCCTCACCTTCTGGCTGTGCGATCAGCTGGCGCGTAAGCTCGGCGGCCATCTGAATATCAAAGCCCGTGAATCCCTCGGCACCCGCTATTCTCTGCACGTGAAAATGGCGGCCAATCCGCAGGAAGAAGATGAAGAGCGTCTGCTGGATGATGTCGTGGTGATGGTCGATGTGACCTCGAACGAGATCCGCAATATTGTCGTTCGTCAGTTAGAAAACTGGGGGGCGGCCTGCATCACGCCGGATGAAAGACTTGCAAGTCAAGAATTTGATCTGTTTTTAACTGATAATCCGTCTAATCTTACTGCCTCCGGCTTGCTTTTAAGCGATGATGAGTCAGGCGTGCGGAAAATCGGCCCTGGCCAGCTGCGCGTCAACTTTAATATAAGCAATGCGATGCAGGAAGCTGTACTACAACTAATAGAAGAGCAGCTGGCGCAGGAAGAGATAGCGGAATCCCCGCTTGGCGGTAATGAAAATGCCGAGCTTCACGCCAGCGGATACTATTCACTCTTTGTTGATACAGTACCAGATGATGTTAAGCGGTTGTATACTGAGTCCGCTGCGAATGATTTTGCAGCGCTGGCACAGACAGCACACCGGCTTAAAGGGGTGTTTGCCATGCTTAATCTGGTTCCCGGCAAGCAGTTATGTGAAACGCTGGAACATCTAATTCGTGAGAAAGATGCCTCTGGCATTGAAAAATACATCAGCGACATTGACGCCTACGTCAAAAGCTTGCTGTAGCAAGGTAGCCTTATACATGAACAATATGAACGTAATTATTGCCGATGACCATCCGATTGTACTGTTCGGTATTCGCAAATCACTTGAACAGATCGAGTGGGTGAATGTAGTCGGTGAATTTGAAGACTCTACAGCACTGATCAATAACCTCCCAAAGCTTGATGCACACGTGCTCATTACCGATCTCTCCATGCCCGGAGACAAATACGGTGATGGGATCACGCTCATCAAATATATTAAACGTCACTTCCCGGATATCTCGATCATTGTTCTGACCATGAACAACAACCCGGCGATCCTGAGCGCGGTACTGGATCTGGATATCGAAGGGATTGTGCTGAAACAGGGCGCACCGACCGATCTGCCTAAAGCGCTTGCGGCGCTGCAGAAAGGCAAGAAGTTCACGCCTGAAAGCGTTTCTCGTCTGCTGGAAAAAATCAGCGCGGGTGGCTACGGTGATAAACGTCTGTCGCCGAAAGAGAGTGAAGTTCTGCGCCTGTTCGCAGAAGGTTTCCTGGTGACCGAGATTGCCAAGAAGCTGAACCGCAGTATTAAAACCATCAGCAGCCAGAAGAAATCAGCGATGATGAAGCTGGGTGTGGACAATGATATTGCGCTGCTCAACTATCTCTCCTCCGTGACGCTGAGCGCAACGGATAAGGATTGATCTCCACTGTAAATGCCGGGTGGCGCTGGCGCTTACCCGGCCTACAAAACCCGCAGGCCCGCGCAAGCGCAGCGTCGCCGGGCAAATAAAAAAGGCCCTTCCGGGCCTTTTTTATATTCTCGTTTTTCTCACGCGCTCTGCGTAAATCGACAATGTCTGCTTCAGCACGTCCAGCGTCACCGGTTTCGACAGACAGCTGTCCATGCCTGACTCCAGACAGCGCTGCTTCTCTTCCGCCAGCGCGTTCGCCGTTACGCCCACCACCGGCAGCGTCAGGCCAAGCTGCCGGATGCGCTGCGTCAGACGGTAGCCGTCCATGTTAGGCATGTTGACGTCGCTCAGCACGATATCAATATGATTCTTACTCAGCACGTTCAGCGCATCCACGCCGTCATTGGCAGTTTTGCACTGGTAGCCCAGCGATCCAAGCTGGTCAGCCAGCAGGCGGCGGTTAATCGGATGGTCATCCACCACCAGAATCATCATATCGTCATTCACCGACGCCAGAGACTCCGGTGACGGCAATCCGCCCGCGCCGTCGCGCTCTTCCAGCTCCACTTTGTAGATGCGTGCCAGCAGGCTCAACAGCTCGTGCGGCGTCGCAACACTGTGTACCCATTCCCCAGGCGCGCGCTCGACGGGAATGCCGATGTGGCGACGGCAGAAGAGCACCGACCCTCTCCCCTGCCACGGCTGCTCCTGCATCTCGTCGGCGATCAGCACATCGTCAACGTCCGGTGTTTGACCTTCATAGCGGCACACCCTCACGCCGCAGTGGGTCAGCAGCGCCGTCAGATAGTCATTCAGCGAGGCGTTATGCACCGCCAGCCAGCAGCGCTTATCGCTCAGGCCATCTACCGTGGCTTTTGCCGGATATTGCGCAGAATAGAGCGGAATGCGGATGGTGAACTGGCTGCCCATGCCGGGCTCGGTATCTACGGAGATATCGCCGTCCATCATGCTGACGAGCTTCTCACAAATCGCCAGCCCCAGTCCGGTGCCCTGGAAGTTACGCTGCACGCCGGTACCGACCTGGAAGAACGGATCGAACAGGCGAACCACCTCCTTCGCCGGAATGCCGACCCCCGTGTCGCGCACGCGAATGCTCAGGTAATCCCCTGCCCGGCAGACGTGCAACACAATACAGCCGGTATCCGTAAATTTGATGGCGTTGCTGAGCAGGTTAGAGATGACCTGCTGCAGGCGCATCGGATCGCCGTGCAGCGTCAGCGGCACGTCCGGTTCGATAAAGCAGTAGAGCCCCAGCTGTTTACGCACCACCAGCGGCAGATAGTTGGCGCTGATGTGGTTCATCACCTCGCGCGGTGAAAACTCGCGCGGCTCGATTTTCAGCTGCTCGGACTCAATTTTAGAGAAGTCGAGAATATCGCTGATGATTTTCAGCAGCAGGCTGGAGGAGTTGTTCATCGCCGTCACCAGCCGGTCGACGCCTTTCGGCAGCTCTTTAGTCTGCAGCAGGTCGAGGTTACCGATGATCCCGTACAGCGGCGTACGCAGCTCGTGGCTGACGGTGGCAAGGAACATGGATTTTGACTGGCTGGCCTGCTCCGCCGCCTGCGCCATCTCCTGCAACGACTCTTCCATCTTCACGCGCGCGGAGACATCCACCAGCACGCAAATCGCCACGTTTTCATTGCGATAGCGGGAATGGACAAAGCTGATCTGCAGGTTGGTGTGCGTACTGGTGAGCACGTCAACGAAGTTAACCTGCTGACCGCAGATAATCTGCGTCAGCCTCTGCCGGTCTTCGTGCGTCAGCATGTTCAGGTAGTTATGCGCCAGTTCGTTACTCAGGATGTTGGTCCCGTCCTGGGTACGCAGGATACAGATCCCCACCGGCGCCGAGGCAACAATCTTGCGGTTAAACTGCTCGTGTTCCTCCAGGCGCTGGGCGTCGCTTTCGGCGGGAATAAAGATTTTCCGCTCATACATGCGCGCCAGCGTAAACAGCGCGCCCCCCGCCAGCAGGTTGAGCAGAATTGCATTCATGATAAGAATGCGTATCCGCTCAAGCACCATATCCACCGGCAGCGAATAGACGATACTCAGCGACGAAGGCGGCAGACTCTTCTTCAGCACCAGCTCGCGGAAGCCCGAGGTATAGCCAAACCACGACCGCTCCTGCATCCAGTGCGGTTCGACGTTCAGCCGGTTATCGGGCCCGGCAAGCGAGATCAGCTGATGGCCGTTTTCATCCAGAATGGTCACCCCCATGGGCAGGCTGCCAGGGGTGAAGAAGTTTTCCATGCGGATGGTCTGCTCAATCCCCATCAGCGCCTGCAGGCGATTACCGAGATAAACCGGCGTCAGGGCATAGAAATAGCCCACGCCGGGGCGCGGGCCCTGGCTCACCCAGAAGATGTTATTCCCGCGCTCGTCCTGTGGTGCATTGCGGTATTTCACAATACGTTCATGCAGGCTTTTCAGCGCATTGTCACGCTCAACGGGCACGTCGCGCAGGCCAAAGTCAGCCATGCAGAGATTTTCGCTGCCAATCAGGAAGACGCGGTTCAGGTCATAGGCGGCGGAGAAGTTGTCGCGCCAGTAGCGCATAAACCAGGCTAGCGATTCCAGCGACCCGCGCCAGGTATTGCTCATGGTGGAGCAATCGGAATCCGGGAACAGCGGCTGGAAGTCCGGAACTTCGGTTTTGTCGTTACGCCCGCGGAGCGCAAGAATACCGTTTTCCGCCGTCAGACGATTCTCGGCAATATACTTCAGCTCCTTCATGACGTCAGACGTTCGCTGAATGTAGCGCTGGGCCTGGTCGGAGCTTAAGTTAAACTCCTGGCGGATCTCCGCTTCTTTCTGATGCAGCGCATTAACGATGTAAAACACCGAGAACAAGGCCACCAGCAGCCAAAGCAGGAGCGCCAGCGCTCTAAACAGATAGCGAGAGACTTTCAGCGTAGTACGAAAGGAGACGAGGTATTTCAAGGGGGCGAGGCTCCGCCGTCGGGGTCAAAAGAATGTGGTTAAGGTAGCGGTAAACGCGCCAGGTCGCAACGTTGACTTATCTGCTTCTGCAAAAGAAAAGGGCCGGAATCCGGCCCTTTTTTACATCAGGAGACATTACTCGTCAGCGTCATCCGCTACGTCATCGTCGGTGTCGGCTTCTGGCGCGATGTCCTCATCGCCTTCCGCGACGCTACCGTCGATGGAGTCGAGCTCTTCGTCATCCACCGGCTCGGCAACGCGCTGCAGACCCACCACGTTTTCATCTTCCGCTGTACGGATGAGGATCACGCCCTGAGTGTTACGGCCCACCACGCTGATCTCAGACACGCGGGTACGCACCAGCGTACCGGCATCGGTGATCATCATGATCTGGTCGGCATCGTCTACCTGCACCGCGCCGACAACGGAACCGTTGCGCTCGGTCACCTTGATGGAGATAACGCCCTGCGTGCCGCGAGACTTGGTTGGGTATTCCCCTTCCGCCGTACGTTTACCGTAACCATTCTGCGTGACGGTCAGGATAGCCCCTTCACCGCGCGGAATAATCAGAGAAACAACGCTGTCTTCGCCAGCCAGTTTGATACCACGCACGCCCGTCGCGGTACGGCCCATTGCACGGACGGCGTCTTCTTTGAAGCGCACCACTTTACCGGCCGCAGAGAAGAGCATGACTTCATCGGAGCCCGAGGTCAGATCCACGCCAATCAGCTCGTCGCCTTCGTTCAGGTTCACGGCGATAATACCGGCAGAACGCGGACGGCTGAATTCGGTCAGCGCGGTTTTCTTCACGGTACCGCTGGCGGTCGCCATAAAGACGTTCACGCCCTCTTCGTACTCGCGTACCGGCAGAATGGCGGTGATACGTTCGTTCGCTTCCAGCGGCAGCAGGTTAACGATTGGACGACCACGTGCGCCACGGCTTGCTTCCGGCAGCTGATAGACTTTCATCCAGTACAGACGACCGCGGCTGGAGAAGCAGAGGATCGTGTCATGGGTGTTCGCCACCAGCAGGCGGTCAATAAAGTCTTCTTCTTTAATACGTGCTGCAGATTTACCTTTACCGCCACGACGCTGTGCTTCGTAGTCCGTTAACGGCTGATACTTCACGTAGCCCTGGTGAGACAGGGTCACCACAACGTCTTCCTGGTTGATCAGGTCTTCGATGTTGATGTCCGCGCTGTTGGCGGTGATTTCGGTGCGGCGCTCGTCGCCGAACTGATCGCGGACCAGCTCCAGCTCTTCGCGAATCACTTCCATCAGGCGCTCTGCGCTGCCCAGGATATGCAGCAGCTCAGCAATTTGTTCCAGCAGCTCTTTGTATTCGTCGAGCAGTTTTTCATGCTCAAGGCCGGTCAGTTTCTGCAGACGCAGATCCAGAATCGCCTGGGCCTGCTGTTCAGTCAGGTAGTATTGACCGTCACGCACGCCGAACTCAGGTTCCAGCCATTCAGGACGCGCCGCGTCATCGCCCGCACGTTCCAGCATCGCGGCGACGTTGCCCAGATCCCACGGACGGGAAACCAGCGCGGTTTTCGCTTCCGCCGGGGTTGGCGCACGACGGATCAGCTCGATGATCGGGTCGATGTTGGCCAGCGCAACCGCCAGCGCTTCAAGGATGTGCGCACGGTCACGCGCTTTGCGCAGTTCGAAGATGGTACGACGGGTCACCACTTCACGGCGGTGACGGACGAACGCGCTCAGGATCTCTTTCAGGTTCATGATCTTCGGCTGACCATGGTGCAGCGCAACCATGTTGATACCGAAGGAGACCTGAAGCTGCGTCTGGGAGTACAGGTTATTCAGGACAACCTCACCCACCGCGTCGCGTTTGATCTCAATCACGATGCGCATGCCGTCTTTATCAGACTCGTCACGCAGCGCGCTGATGCCTTCAACGCGTTTTTCTTTTACCAGCTCGGCGATTTTTTCAATCAGACGCGCTTTGTTCACCTGATACGGGATCTCGTGAACAATAATGGTTTCACGGCCAGTTTTGGCGTCCGCTTCTACTTCAGCGCGGGCACGGATGTAAATCTTGCCGCGGCCGGTACGGTACGCTTCTTCAATGCCGCGACGACCGTTGATGATCGCCGCCGTCGGGAAGTCCGGGCCCGGGATGTGTGCCATCAGCCCTTCAATGCTGATGTCTTCATCGTCGATATAAGCCAGACAGCCGTTGATCACCTCGGTGATATTGTGCGGCGGAATGTTGGTTGCCATACCGACCGCGATACCGGACGAACCGTTCACTAACAGGTTCGGGATCTTGGTGGGCATCACATCTGGGATGCGCTCGGTGCCGTCGTAGTTATCGACGAAATCAACGGTCTCTTTTTCCAGGTCGGCCATCAGCTCATGAGCGATTTTCGACATACGGATTTCCGTATAACGCATCGCCGCAGCGGAGTCGCCGTCGACTGAACCAAAGTTACCCTGACCATCTACCAGCATGTAGCGCAAGGAGAATGGCTGCGCCATACGAACGATGGTGTCATAAACGGCGGTATCACCATGCGGGTGATATTTACCGATGACGTCACCGACGACGCGGGCAGATTTTTTATAGGCTTTATTCCAGTCATTGCCCAATACGTTCATGGCGTATAGTACGCGACGGTGTACCGGCTTAAGGCCATCGCGGACGTCCGGCAGCGCACGGCCAACAATGACCGACATCGCATAGTCCAGATAGGAGCTCTTCAGCTCTTCCTCGATGTTAACCGGTGTAATTTCTCTCGCAAGGTCGCTCATCTAACCGCTATCCCTCTACTGTATCCCGGATTCAAAGGTCGCAAATTATAACACAGCCGAGGTGATTGAGGTAAACCTATACGCTTTATTCACAGGGATTGCCTGATATACTCATTCGTCTTGCTAAATAAGGAGTAAAAGCGCCCATGAATGCCGAAAAATCCCCGGTGGCTCACAACGTTGACCACGAAGAGATTGCCAAATTTGAAGCGGTGGCGTCCCGCTGGTGGGATCTCGAAGGCGAGTTCAAACCGCTGCACCGTATTAACCCGCTGCGTCTGGGCTATATCGCGGAGCGCTCCGGCGGTCTGTTCGGTAAAAAAGTGCTCGATGTCGGCTGCGGTGGCGGTATCCTGGCGGAAAGCATGGCGCGCGAAGGGGCGAACGTCACGGGCCTGGATATGGGCTTTGAACCGCTGCAGGTTGCTCGTCTTCATGCGCTGGAGTCTGGCATACAGGTGGACTACGTGCAGGAAACCGTGGAAGAACACGCGGCAAAACATGCCCATCAGTACGATGTGGTGACCTGCATGGAGATGCTGGAACACGTTCCCGATCCGCAGTCCGTGGTGCACGCCTGTGCAAAACTGGTGAAACCGGGTGGACAGGTCTTCTTCTCGACCATCAACCGCAACGGTAAAGCCTGGCTGATGGCCGTCGTTGGCGCGGAGTATGTGCTGCGCATGGTGCCGAAAGGCACGCATGACGTGAAGAAATTCATCAAGCCTGCGGAACTGTTAAGCTGGGTCGACCAGACGTGGCTCAAGGAGCAGCATATCACCGGCCTGCATTACAATCCGCTGACCAATAAATTCAAACTCGCACCGGGCGTTGATGTTAACTATATGTTGCATACAACCGCCAAAAACGACTAACGTCATTCGTTATTCTTATAAAGATTGCGCGACATCATGTTGCGCAATTCTGACCGCCCGTTGAAGAAATCAGCACTCGATCAAATTTTGAATTTTTTTTCTTAATTATTGACATGTCTTCCAGGCCTTACAGCACGAGGACTTAGCCTTTTTTACCCTTTCACAACCTCAATTTAACGTCAAAATCAACCCTTGTACTGAAAAGAATCCTTACTAGAATACTCACCATATAGCGTTTTTCTTATCGCAAACCCCCTATATGTAGTATTTATCCACAGAGTTAGTCACAAGACGGTTCTGTGGATAAGCGGGGGATATTTTTTTATTTCACGGACAGGTAAACCCCACATGAATCAGAGTCTGCTGGTGACAAAGCGCGACGGTACTACCGAGCGTATCAATCTGGACAAAATCCATCGAGTTCTCGACTGGGCAGCAGAAGGACTGAACAACGTATCTATCTCCCAGGTTGAACTGCGTTCACACATCCAGTTCTACGACGGCATCAAAACGTCTGATATCCACGAAACGATCATTAAAGCGGCGGCGGACCTCATCTCCCGCGAAGCACCGGATTATCAGTACCTCGCTGCACGTCTGGCGATTTTCCACCTGCGTAAAAAAGCCTACGGCCAGTTTGAGCCGCCGAAGCTTTACGATCACGTGGTGAAAATGGTTGAGCTGGGCAAATACGACACGCATCTGCTGGAAGACTATACGGAAGAAGAGTTCGAGCAGATGAACGGGTTTATCGATCACTGGCGCGACATGAACTTCTCCTACGCGGCGGTGAAGCAGCTCGAAGGCAAATACCTGGTTCAGAACCGTGTAACCGGTGAGATCTACGAAAGCGCCCAGTTCCTCTATATTCTGGTGGCCGCCTGCCTGTTCTCTAACTATCCGCGTGACACCCGTCTGGATTACGTGAAGCGTTTCTACGATGCGGTATCGACGTTCAAGATTTCACTGCCGACGCCAATCATGTCTGGCGTGCGCACCCCAACCCGTCAGTTCAGCTCCTGCGTACTGATCGAGTGCGGTGACAGCCTGGATTCCATCAACGCCACGTCCAGCGCCATCGTGAAATACGTTTCCCAGCGTGCCGGTATCGGCATCAACGCCGGTCGCATCCGTGCGCTGGGCAGCCCGATTCGCGGCGGTGAAGCGTTCCACACCGGCTGTATCCCGTTCTATAAGCACTTCCAGACGGCAGTAAAATCCTGCTCTCAGGGCGGCGTGCGCGGCGGTGCTGCGACCCTGTTCTACCCTATGTGGCACCTGGAAGTGGAAAGCCTGCTGGTCCTGAAAAACAACCGTGGTGTTGAAGGCAACCGCGTGCGTCACATGGACTACGGCGTGCAGATCAACAAGCTGATGTACACCCGTCTGCTGAAGGGCGAAGAGATCACCCTGTTCAGCCCGTCCGACGTCCCGGGCCTGTATGACGCGTTCTTCGCCGATCAGGACGAATTCGAGCGTCTGTACACCAAATACGAAAAAGACGACAGCATCCGCAAGCAGCGCGTGAAGGCGGTGGACCTGTTCTCCCTGATGATGCAGGAACGTGCCTCTACCGGCCGTATCTACATCCAGAACGTTGACCACTGCAACACCCACAGCCCGTTTGATCCGGTGGTTGCACCAGTGCGCCAGTCTAACCTGTGCCTGGAGATCGCCCTGCCGACCAAACCGCTGGAAGACGTGAACGACGAAAACGGTGAAATTGCGCTGTGTACGCTGTCCGCGTTCAACCTGGGTGCCATCAAGAGCCTGGACGAGCTGGAAGAGCTGGCCGTGCTGGCGGTTCGTGCGCTCGACGCCCTGCTGGACTACCAGGATTACCCAATCCCGGCCGCGAAACGCGGTGCGATGGGGCGTCGTACCCTGGGTATCGGCGTGATCAACTTCGCCTACTGGCTGGCGAAAAACGGCAAGCGTTACTCCGACGGCAGCGCCAACAACCTGACGCACCAGACGTTCGAAGCGATTCAGTACTACCTGATGAAAGCGTCCAACGAGCTGGCGAAAGAGCAAGGCGCGTGCCCGTGGTTCAACGAAACCACCTACGCGAAAGGCATTCTGCCAATCGACACTTACAAGAAAGACCTGGATGCGATCGTCAGCGAGCCGCTGCACCTCGACTGGGAAGGCCTGCGCGAGTCCATCAAGACTCACGGCCTGCGTAACTCCACGCTCTCTGCCCTGATGCCGTCTGAGACCTCTTCGCAGATCTCTAACGCCACCAACGGTATTGAGCCGCCGCGCGGCCACGTCAGCATCAAAGCCTCGAAAGACGGCGTGCTGCGTCAGGTGGTACCGGATTACGAGACGCTGGGTGACAACTACGAGCTGCTGTGGGAAATGCCAAACAACGACGGCTACCTGCAGCTGGTGGGTATCATGCAGAAGTTTATCGACCAGTCGATCTCTGCCAATACCAACTATGACCCGACGCGCTTCCCGTCCGGCAAGGTGCCGATGCAGCAGCTGTTGAAAGACCTGCTGACCGCCTACAAGTTTGGCGTGAAAACACTGTACTATCACAACACCCGTGACGGTGCGGAAGACGCGCAGGATGACCTGGTTCCGTCAATTCAGGACGATGGCTGCGAAAGCGGCGCATGTAAGATCTAATGTAAATGCCGGGTGGCGCTACGCTTACCCGGCCTACGTTTTTAGGACACACTCATGGCATATACCACCTTTTCACAGACGAAAAACGACCAGCTCAAAGAGCCGATGTTCTTCGGCCAGCCGGTCAACGTGGCACGCTACGATCAGCAAAAATATGACATCTTCGAAAAGCTGATTGAAAAGCAACTCTCCTTCTTCTGGCGTCCGGAAGAAGTGGACGTCTCCCGCGACCGTATTGACTACCAGTCTCTGCCGGATCACGAAAAACATATCTTCATCAGCAACCTGAAGTACCAGACGCTGCTGGACTCCATTCAGGGCCGTAGCCCGAACGTGGCGCTGCTGCCGCTGATCTCGATTCCTGAGCTGGAAACCTGGGTGGAAACCTGGGCGTTCTCCGAGACGATCCACTCCCGCTCTTACACCCACATCATTCGCAACATCGTGAACGATCCGGCGGTGGTGTTTGACGATATCGTCACCAACGAGCAGATCCAGAAGCGCGCGGAAGGCATTGCCCATTATTATGATGAGCTGATCGAGATGACCAGCTACTGGCACCTGCTGGGCGAAGGCACTCACCATGTGAACGGTAAAACCATCACAGTGAACCTGCGCGCGCTGAAAAAACAGCTGTACCTGTGCCTGATGAGCGTTAACGCGCTGGAAGCGATCCGCTTCTACGTCAGCTTCGCCTGCTCCTTCGCCTTTGCCGAGCGCAAGCTGATGGAAGGCAACGCCAAAATCATCCGTCTGATTGCCCGCGATGAAGCCCTGCACCTGACCGGCACCCAGCACATGCTGAACCTGCTGCGCAGCGGCACGGACGATCCGGAGATGGCGGAAATCGCCGAAGAGTGCAAGCAGGAGTGCTACGACCTGTTCGTGCTGGCGGCTCAGCAGGAGAAAGAGTGGGCAGACTACCTGTTCCGCGACGGCTCCATGATTGGCCTGAACAAAGACATCCTGTGCCAGTACGTTGAGTACATCACCAACATCCGCATGCAGGCGGTCGGTCTCGACCTGCCGTTCCAGACGCGCTCTAACCCTATCCCGTGGATCAACACCTGGCTGGTGTCCGATAACGTGCAGGTTGCGCCGCAGGAAGTGGAAGTGAGTTCTTATCTGGTCGGTCAGATTGATTCTGAAGTCAACACCGACGACCTGAGCGACTTCCAGCTCTGATGTCACGCGTCACGTTAAGTCTTTCCGGCACTGAGGTACTGTGTCGGGAAGAGCACCCTTCTCTGCTGGTGGCGCTTGAGGCGCATCAGGTCGAAGTAGAGTACCAGTGTCGTTCCGGCTACTGCGGCTCTTGCCGCTGCCGTCTGGTCGCCGGCCAGGTGGACTGGCTGACCGAACCGCTGGCCTTTATCAACGAAGGGGAAATTTTGCCCTGCTGCTGCCGGGCAAAAGGCGATATCGAAATCGAGATGTGATGGTGTCGGGTGGCGCTTCGCTTACCCGACCTACAAAACCGCAGTTCGTAGGCCGGGTAAGGCGCAGCCGCCACCCGGCAATTTCAGCGTTTATCCTTCAGGAAGCTCACCGCTTTATCCGGGAAATCCGTAAACAGTCCGTCCACGCCCGCCTGGTTATATAACACCTTATAAAGCTGATTTACATCCGTGGCATACGGCGGCAGCTGGTCTGCACGCACGGTGTACGGATGCACCTGCATCTTGCTGGCATGCGCCTCTTTCACCATCGCCGTCAGCTTCACGTGTCCCGGCGTTGAGCCTTCCGCCACCAGCATGTGGTAATCCGGCCCGATGCCGTCGGCGTACTGCGCAATCTGCTTCATCGCACCCGGCTTAAACATCCAGTCGTAGCTGTAGTTCACCCACTTGCCGTCCGGCTGCTTCTCCTGGGTTTCATTCCAGTCGGTATAGGCAATCAGCTGCACCAGATTGAGATCCATCCCCCTCTTCGGCTCCAGCTTGGTTTTGATGCGCTTCAGCTCGGCGGCGTCAAAACACTGCAGGTAGACTTTGTCCTGCTTGCTGGTGTAGCCGTACTGTTTGAGCACCTCCAGCGTCTTCGCGGCAATGTCTTTCCCTTCCTGATGGTGGAACCATGGGGCTTTGATTTCCGGGTAGATGCCGATGTTTTTACCGGTGGAGTGGTTCAGTCCCTGAACAAACTCAATCTCTTCCTGGAAGGTATGGATCCGGAAGTCAGATTTGCCCATCGGGAAACGTCCCGGATAGACCTGCACCTTCTTGCCGTTTTCAATCTCGAAGCCTTCGGTAAACTTCAGGGAGCGGATCTCCGCCAGCGTGAAGTCAATGGCGTAGAAGCGGCCATCTTTGCGGGCGCGATCCGGGAAACGCTCTGCCACGTCCGTCACGCGGTCAAGATAATGGTCGTGCAGGACGACCAGCTGGTCGTCCTTCGTCATCACCAGATCCTGCTCCAGGTAATCCGCCCCCTGCGCATAGGCCATCGCTTTTGCCGGCAGCGTATGCTCTGGCAGATAGCCGCTCGCACCGCGGTGGGCAATAACGATTTTATCCGCCGCCAGCGCGGAGCCTGTCATCAGGCCCGCCAGCAGCAGGCCGGTTGCTAACTGAGTTAATTTCATCGCAAAGCTCCTTATTGACGACGCGCCAGCACTTCCGCGTGGTGACGTTTTTCACCGATCATCACAACAACCAGCAGCAGTACCGCCAGCACGCTTCCGCCGATCATCACCATAAAGCCGCCGTCCCAGCCGAAGAAGTCAACGGTATAGCCCACGATGGCGCTCGCCGCGACCGAACCGCCGAGGTAGCCGAACAGGCCGGTAAAGCCCGCCGCCGTTCCCGCCGCTTTCTTCGGCGCCAGTTCCAGGGCGTGCAGACCGATCAGCATCACCGGACCGTAAATCAGGAAGCCGATGACGATCATACAGGCCATATCCACACCCGGATTTCCCGGCGGGTTGAGCCAGTACACTACCGTCGCGATGGTCACCAGGGTCATAAAGAAGACGCCCGTCGCACCGCGGTTGCCCTTAAACACCTTGTCCGACATCCAGCCGCAAATCAGGGTGCCCGGGATACCGGCGTATTCATACAGGAAGTACGCCCAGGAGGATTTATCCAGCGCGAAGTGCTTCACCTCTTTCAGGTAGGTCGGAGACCAGTCGAGGATGCCGTAGCGCAGGAGATAAACGAACACGTTGGCGACCGCGATGTACCACAGCAGCTTGTTCGGCAGGACGTACTTCATGAAGATTTGCTTCGCGGTCAGCTCTTCTTCGTGCTTCTCGCTGTAATCATCCGGATAGTCATTTTTGTACTCTTCAATCGGCGGCAGGCCGCAGGACTGCGGCGTATCGCGCATCAGGGCGAAAGCAATAATCGCCACCAGAATGGCACCAAAGGCAGGCATGTAGAGCGCCGCGTGCCAGTCGTTGAACCAGGCCATCCCCAGCAGGAACAGCAGCGGCGGAATACCGCCGCCCACGTTATGGGCGCAGTTCCACACCGACACGATGCCGCCGCGCTCTTTCTGCGACCACCAGTGCACCATGGTGCGTCCGCACGGCGGCCACCCCATTCCCTGGAACCAGCCGCAGAGGAACAGCAGCACGAACATGATGGCAATGCTGGAGGTTGCCCATGGCACAAAGCCCATAAACAGCATCACCGCTGCCGCCAGGATCAGACCGGCAGGCAGGAACACGCGCGGATTCGAGCGATCCGACACGGAACCCATGATGAATTTGGAAAAACCGTAGGCGATGGATATCCCCGACAGCGCGAACCCCAGATCGCCGCGGGAGAAGCCCTGCTCTACCAGATACGGCATGGCGAGCGCGAAGTTTTTACGTACAAGGTAGTACGCCGCGTACCCGAAGAAGATCCCCAGGAAGATTTGCCAACGCAGACGGCGATAGAGCGGATCTATTTCTGCCTCTGGCAGACGCGCCCTGTGGGGCGCAGGTTTGAAGATACTGAGCATAACAGCCTCCGTGGCCTTGAAATGAGTGAGCAGGTGGCTCGCACCTGAATTCCAGAGGCGGGGATGTTAAGAAATCACGGTGATTGTTACTGTGAATCAACGCACAGATTGTTACAGAAATATGACAGAATGCGCAAAAAAGCGCATGAAATCACGTTTCACTTTCGAATTCCGCGCGTTTATGTTCGAAATCAAACAAACCACAAAATTACTATGGCTAAATGATAAAAAACGAACATAGAGGGTAAACAATGACCAGTCACGATCCTCGTTATAGTGATGTGATAATCATTGGTGGTGGCGCAACCGGCGCCGGGATCGCGCGCGATTGCGCCCTTCGCGGCTTAGGCGTTACGCTTCTGGAACGCCATGATATCGCCACGGGCGCAACCGGACGGAACCACGGCCTGCTGCACAGCGGCGCCCGGTATGCGGTCACCGACGCGGAATCCGCGCGCGAATGTATTGCTGAAAACCAGATCCTCAAGCGTATCGCACGCCACTGCATTGAGCCGACCGACGGCCTCTTTATTACCCTTCCCGAAGATGACCTCGCCTTTCAGGACACCTTTATTACCGCCTGCACTGCCGCGGGCATTCAGGCGGAGGCCATGGATCCGGCGCTGGCGCGGCGGCTGGAACCGTCGGTCAACCCGGCGCTTATCGGCGCGGTGAAAGTCCCTGACGGTACCGTCGATCCGTTCCGCCTGACCGCCGCCAACATGCTGGACGCCCGTGAGCATGGCGCACGCATTCTGACCGGACATGAAGTGACCGGGCTTATTCGCGAAGGTCATCGCATCTGTGGGGTGCGGGTGTTTGATACGCAGTACAACGAGCACGGCGAGCTGTATGCCGCCGTAGTGGTTAACGCGGCGGGGATCTGGGGGCAGCGGATTGCGGAATATGCGGACCTGTCGGTGCGCATGTTCCCGGCGAAAGGCTCGCTGCTGATCCTCGACCACCGCATCAACAACCACGTGATTAACCGCTGCCGCAAGCCGTCTGACGCCGATATCCTCGTTCCGGGCGACACCATTTCGTTAATCGGTACGACTTCAACGCACGTGGACTACAGCGAGATAGACTACAACCGCGTGACCGCCGAAGAGGTCGACATCCTGCTGCGCGAAGGGGAAAAACTGGCCCCGGTGATGGCCCAGACGCGCATTCTGCGCGCCTACGCGGGCGTGCGTCCGCTGGTCGCCAGCGACAACGACCCGAGCGGACGGAACGTCAGCCGGGGCATCGTGCTGCTCGATCACGCCGCGCGCGACGGCATGGACGGGTTTATCACCATCACCGGCGGCAAGCTGATGACCTATCGCCTGATGGCCGAGTGGGCGACCGATGCCGTCTGCCGCAAGCTCGGAAATACCGAGCCGTGCGTCACGGCAGAACAGCCGCTGCCGGGATCGCGGCAGTCCACCGAAAAAACGCTGCAGAAAATCATCTCCCTGCCCGCGCCGCTGCGCGGGTCCGCGGTATACCGCCACGGCGACAGAACGCCACCGTGGCTTGGTGAAGGAAGATTGAGCCGCAGCCTGGTGTGCGAGTGCGAAGCCGTGACGGCCGGTGAAGTGCAGTACGCGGTGGAGAACCTGACGGTCAACAGCCTGCTCGATCTCCGCCGCCGCACCCGCGTCGGAATGGGCACCTGTCAGGGCGAGCTGTGCGCCTGCCGTGCTGCGGGGCTGCTGCAGCGCTTTCATACCACCACAGCCACCCAGTCGCTCGATCAGCTCAGCGCGTTTTTAAACGAGCGCTGGAAAGGCATTCAGCCTGTCGCCTGGGGCGATGCCCTGCGTGAAAGTGAATTTACCCGCTGGGTCTACCAGGGGCTTTGCGGTCTGGAGAAGGAGCAACACGATGAAATTTGATACCGTGATTGTCGGCGGCGGGCTGGCGGGCCTGCTCTGCGGCATTAAGCTCACGAAGCAGGGGCTGCGCTGCGCCATTATCACCCGGGGGCAGAGCGCCCTGCACTTCTCGTCGGGCTCGCTGGATCTGGTGGACGAAGCGTACCGCGATAAGCTGCCGCCGGAGCACCCGTATCACCTGGTTGGCGCACAGCATATTGACCGCTTTGCGCTGGAAACCGAAGCGCTGCTGGCGGAGTGCGGCGCGCGTCTGCAGGGCAGCGCCAGGTTCAATCACCAGCGCGTTACGCCGCTAGGCACCCTGCGTTCCGCCTGGCTCAGCCCGGAGGAAGTGCCCGTTGCCCCCATTCACGCGGGACGCGTGCGGGTGGTAGGGATTAGCGGCTTTCTGGATTTTCAGCCCCATCTCGCGGCGGCGTCACTTTGTCGCCAGGGCGTTAACGCCGAAACGGCAGAGATAGAGCTGCCTGAGCTTGATGTCCTGCGCGATAACCCGAGCGAATTTCGCGCGGTGAATATCGCCCGTTTTCTGGATAACGAGGACAAATGGCCGCTGCTGTATGAGGCGATCAGCCCGCTTGCGGCAGGATGCGATGTGCTATTGATGCCCGCGTGCTTTGGCCTGAACGATAACCGACTCTGGCGCTGGCTCTCAGACCGTCTGCCCTGCACGCTCGGTTTGTTGCCCACGCTGCCGCCTTCCGTACCGGGTATTCGCCTGCATACCCAGCTCCAGCGCCAGTTTGTTGCGCAGGGTGGCGTCTGGATGGCCGGTGATGAGGTGAAAAAAATCACCCTGACGGACGGCGCGGTGAGCGAAATCTGGACGCGCAACCACGACGATATTCCACTTCGCGCCCGCTATACGGTGCTGGCAAGCGGCAGCTTCTTCAGCAACGGGCTGCTGAGCAGCCGGGAGGGCATCCGGGAAGCCATTATGGGGCTGGATGTTCGCCAGCGAGCCTCCCGCGCGGACTGGTATCAGAGTGATTTCTTCTCGCCGCAGCCCTGGCAGCAGTTCGGCGTGATTGTCGATAACCACCTGCATCCGCAGCTTGCCGGTAAGCCCGTCAGTAATCTCTTTGCCATCGGCTCGCTGCTGGGCGGGTACGATCCCATTACCCAGGGATGCGGTGGCGGAGTCTGCGCCGTCACGGCGCTGTATGTGGCAGAGCAGATTAGCCAGCGCACGGAGGCTGAACAATGAACGATACCCGTTTTGAAAGCTGCATCAAATGCACGGTGTGTACCACCGTCTGCCCGGTCAGCGGCGTCAACCCACGCTATCCCGGGCCTAAACAGGCCGGGCCGGACGGCGAGCGTCTGCGCCTGAAGGACGGCAAGCTGTACGATGAAGCGCTGAAATACTGCATCAACTGCAAACGCTGCGAAGTCGCCTGCCCGTCGGATGTGAAAATCGGCGATATTATCCAGCGCGCCCGGGCGCGCTACAGCACGCAAAAGCCGTCGCTGCGGGACGCGATTCTGAGCCATACCGATCTGATGGGTAGCGTCTCGACGCCGTTTGCCCCGCTGGTGAATGCCGCGACCGCTCTCAAGCCGGTGCGCCAGCTGCTGGATGCCACGCTGAAGATTGACCATCACCGCAGCCTGCCAAAATATTCTCACGGTACGTTCCGTCACTGGTATAAATCCGTGGCGGCAGAGCAGGCGCAATTTGCCGAACAGGTGGCTTTTTTCCACGGCTGCTACGTGAATTACAACCACCCGCAGCTGGGTAAAGATCTGCTGAAGGTGCTGAACGCCATGGGAACGGGCGTTCAGCTACTGAATAAAGAAAAGTGCTGCGGCGTGCCGCTGATTGCCAACGGGTTTACCGATAAAGCGCGCAGGCAGGCTCAAAGCAATGTCACCTCCCTGCGCGAGGCGATTGTCGAGAAAGGCATACCGGTATTGGCGACCTCATCCACCTGTACCTTCACCCTGCGCGACGAGTATCCGCATCTGCTGGACGTGGACAACACCGGCCTGCGCGAGCACATCGAGCTGGCGACGCGCTTCCTGTGGCGCAAGCTGGACAGCGGACAGACGTTGCCGCTGGGGAAATTACCCCTGAAAGTGGTGTACCACACGCCGTGTCATATGGAAAAAATGGGCTGGTCACTCTATACGCTTGAGCTGCTGCGGTTAATTCCGGGGCTGGAGCTGACGGTGCTGGATTCACGCTGCTGCGGGATTGCGGGAACCTACGGCTTTAAGCGTGAAAACTACGAAACGTCGCAGGCGATCGGCGCTCCGCTGTTCCGTCAGATTGAGGAGAGCGGCGCGGATATCGTGGTGACGGACTGCGAAACCTGCAAGTGGCAGATTGAGATGTCCACCAGCAAGCGCTGCGAGCATCCGATTACGCTGCTGGCAAAGGCGCTCGGGTGAACATGGCCGGGGCGAAAGGCCCCGGCACAGGCGTTACTCCACGAACAGCGATTCAACCACGTTAATCCAGCCGTGCTCGCTGGCCACCTCTTTGCCATTCAGCCAGCGGCGCAGCATGTTCAGCGCCATCATGGCGCACACCTCCTGACGCACCGCCAGGCTGTGGCGGGTAATGCTCATTTTTACCCGCAGGGCGTGGGTGCCCTCGGGCGTCGCCAGCGCGAAGTTGAGGTATTCCTCATCCAGCCCGCCGACAAACAGCGCCAGACCGGCAAAATGCTTCACCCTTCTCTCGGACGCCCAGCGGGCGGTCTGCGCCAGAGTCTCCTGCTGGAACGGCACCACTTCGCTGGCCAGCAGCGGCGCGTTGACGCGCGACAGCTGCAGCGCCAGCAGGCCACCGGTGAACTGTTCGCTTAAGGTCACGCTCAGCTGACGCGACTGCAGATGCTTCGCAATCTGCGCCGGTAGCCCTTCCGTGCCTTCAAAGATCAGGCTTTCACCCGCTACGCGCTGCACCTCAGGCCACAGCGCCAGCATCGCCTCTTTCTGGGTGGCCGGTCCGGTCAGCTTAAGCTCAATGATCGGCATGGAGGAGCGATAGCCCATGGAGACGCCCGGCGGGAGTGAGAGGTGATCGAGGCTCTGGGCCAGATCGCTTTCCGAACGGCCAAACGTGGTCAGACGCAGGCACAGCGGGGGTTCCGGCAGGGTAAAACGCTGGCGAAGGCGCGGCAGGATCTGCTGCTCGACCATCACTTTAAATTCTGAGGGCACGCCCGGCGTGAAGAACATCAGGCAGCGGTTCAGCTGCATGGCAAACCCGCACGCGGTACCGACCGGGTTATCGACCAGTTCAGCACTGGCGGGAATTTCAGCCTGTTTGCGGTTGCTGGGGGCCATGACGCGGCCACGTTCGGAGAAAAAACGCGCCATCTGCGAGAGCCACGCCTCATGCAGCACCAGCCCTTCGCCTTTTGCGGTCGCGGCGGCCAGGGCACTGAGATCGTCACTGGTGGGGCCGAGCCCGCCGTTCACAATCAGCACGTCGCACTGTTCACTGCGCTCGCGCAGAACAGCGACCAGTGACTCAAGATTGTCGCCCACCGTATTGCAGCGCGTTAACGGTAATCCTTGCTCAAAGAAAAGATCGGCAAGCCAGGCAGCATTGGTATCAATAATTTGTCCATGCAGCACTTCGTCGCCGGTGGATAACATCTCCACGTTAATCATTGTGTTCTCCCGCTTATTTGGTCAAAACACTATAGCGCAAACGCGGGGTGGAGAAGAGGAGAAACTGGCGCGACAGCATGCCGCGCCGGAGAGATTAGAAGCCTGCGCTCACGCCCACGTATGGACCGTCGGCCAGCGCGTTGTCGCGGTTGCCGTCTTTACCGGCCAGGTTCAGATAGCGATAGCCTGCTTCGATGGTGATTGGACGCATGATGGTCCAGCGCGCGCCGGCGTTGGCTTCCTCATAGCTGTCGATACCGCTTGAGAGGGAATCTGGAGAGTAGTAGTACTCGCCAAACAGGCCGAAGCTGTCGCCAATTTTCCACTGCAGGCCGCCGCCCACTGCCGCCGCATATCCTTCGTCACCGTCATTTGGGTTGGTATAGATACCTTTACCGCCGACGGTCGCCAGGAACGGGCCCAGAGGAACGTTGAGGCCCAGGCCGAGGCTAGCCGCGTCGCCGTCGTCATCGTTATGCGTCCAGCCGCCGGTCATCGCCAGACCGGATGTCTCGGTACCCATGCCGAAGCCCAGGTGGGTATAATCCTGACCCGCCGAGCCGTTAATGCTAATGGCGTTCGCCGCCGCAGATACAACCATCAGGCCGAGGCCCAGTAATGCCACTTTTTTCATTGTCGTGATCCCGCACAATTTTTATAGAGAAGTCCCAAAACCGCGAGATTTTAACCTGGGTCTTCCGGGGATCAAGCACTCTGCGTGCGGCAGGCCAGTAGATTGTAACTATTTGAAACGGCTATTATCCCTTCAGCGTTGCGTTCACCCACTCCTGCAGCGCGCGGCGCGAAACTTTAATGCCGCCATTTTTGAGTTCGGTCGGCAAAAGCAGCCAGCGGACGGGTTGTTCAAAACGCGCCACCTTGTCCCTGACCCAGTCGGGTAAAGTGGTGATATCCGTTCCCGGCTCGCACTCCACCACCGCCACCGGACGTTGCCCGAACTCAGCGTCGTCCAGCGGAACGATAAACACCTGGTTAACCTGCGGGTGCGTGGCGATAACGCGCTCGAGCGATTCCGGCTGGATCCCTTCTCCGCCGCTAAAAAAGAGGTTATCCATGCGGCCGAGGATCGTCAGACGGCCGTCATGCCATTCCCCGCGATCGCGAGTGGCAAACCAGCCCTGCGCGTTGGTCAGCGGTATCAGCGCGCCGTCCCGCCAGTAGCCTGAGGCCATGCTTTGCGCTCTGATCCAGACTTCACCGTTAACGACCTGCACCTCTCTGCCCGGCAGCGCATAGCCCACGTCCGGCTCGCCGTCGGCCTCTTTCGCACAGACGGTAGAGGCGAACTCGGTCAGACCGTAGCCGCAGAAGGTGCGTATATCCTGCTCTCGCGCCTGTTCGGTCAATTCCACAGGGATGGCCGCCCCGCCCAGCAGCACCGCTTTCAGTGCGACAGGCTGGTGGGCATTCAGCAAACGCCAGAGCTGGGTTGGCACCAGCGAGGCGTGGGTGCAGCCGCACAGCGCCTGCTCCAGAGGCTGTTTCTCGCGCACGGTTAACCGCGCGCCAGCCTGCAGCCAGCGCCATAAAATCCCCTGGCCGGAAACGTGAAACAGCGGCAGCGAAAGCAGCCAGTCGTCATCTTCACCGTAGGGCATCAGCGCCAAAACGCCGCGCGCGCTGGCAAGATGGGCCTCGCAGGTATGGACCGCCGCTTTCGGCAGCCCGGTGGAGCCTGAGGTCAGCGTCATGGAGGCCAGCCGCGCCGGTTGCCACGCAGCGCAATACGCATCGGCGAACTCGCGCATGCTCAGGGCAGGAAGGCCGTCGTAGCTGCCGTCCAGCACCAGCGCAAAGCGCAGCGTCATCTGCGGGAGCAGCACGTCCAGCAGCGGGCGCGGCAGCTGCGGATTAACGGGAAGAATACGCGCCCCGCACTGGAGCAGCGCCAGCCACGCCAGCAGGGTGTGCGGGTGGTTATGGGCCAGCAGCAGCACGCCGTCGCCCTCCTCCACGCCCTGACGGTGAAAGCCCGCCGCAAGGCTGTCGATGCGCGCGCACAGCTGTTGCCAGCTGAGCACCTCGTCGTTCAGCCTCAGAGCCGGTTTATCGGCAAATTGCGCACGCCAGTGCCGCCACGGCCAGTCGGTAAAACTCATCGCAACGGCTCCAGCGCCGCGACGTCGAGGCACGGCAGCGCGCTGTCCGGCCACGGGCGAAGAAGCTGAGCCTGCATCAGGTTCAGCGTGTCGAGGCCGGGGACCGTGTCAGGCGTTAACCAGGCGGCAATGCGCGCCAGCTGGGTTAGCCCAAGGCTGGACTCAATCGACGAGCTGATGACCGCCGTCAGCCCTAAGGCGTGCGCCGCCGCGACCTGCTCGCGCACTTTCGCCAGGCTGCCGGTCAGCGTCGGTTTAATCACCACCGCGCTGACGCCGGGCTCGGCAGCGAATTCAAAATCGGCCTCGCGCAGGCTTTCATCCCAGGCGATGGCAATCCCCGTTTCGCGGGCGAACGCGCGCGAATCGTCGCGGGTTTTGCACGGCTCTTCGAGGAAGGCAATGCGGCTGCGGTACGCCGGATTGACGTACTTTGCAAACTGCTGCGCCTTAAGCGGCGTCCAGGCGCGGTTGGCGTCCAGACGCAGATGCAGATCGGGGATCGCCTCCAGCAGCAGGTTGGCGACCATGCCGTCACGCACCGCTTCATAAAGCCCGACTTTGATTTTCGCGACCTTCTCGCCCGGCATAGCAGAGAGCAGCGCGAAGAGCTCGTCCGGATCCCCTGTACAGAGCGGTGCCGCGCGGTAATTCCCGGCTTCTGGCAAGCTGCCGTCCAGCTCCGCCAGCGCGCAGCTGATACCAAAGGCCGCGGAAGGGACATCCGGTAACGCCGGGTTCTCGCCCTCACGCCACGCGTCCGCCCACGCCAGCAATGCAGCCTGCGCATCCTCCAGCGACTCGAGGCTAAAGCCAGGCAGAGGCGAAATCTCGCCCCAGCCTTCCCGCTCGCCCTGCTGCAGATGCACGAAGAAGCCGTCACGGGTTTTTAACCGCCGTTCACGCAGCACCACGCCCGCGTCCATCGGTATCTGCCAGCGGTAAACCTGCGCGCGACGCATTACGGATTCCGTTTGTATTTGCTGAAGTCTGGCTGGCGTTTTTCGTTAAACGCGTTGCGCCCTTCCTGACCCTCTTCGGTCATGTAGAACAGCATGGTGGCGTTGCCCGCCAGCTCCTGCAGACCCGCCTGACCGTCGCAGTCGGCGTTGAGTGCCGCTTTCAGGCAGCGCAGCGCCATCGGGCTGTTTTGCAGCATTTCGCGACACCAGCGCACGGTCTCTTTTTCGAGATCGGCAAGCGGCACCACGGTATTCACCAGGCCCATATCCAGCGCTTCCTGCGCGTTGTACTGACGGCACAGGAACCAGATTTCACGGGCTTTTTTCTGCCCGACGATGCGCGCCATGTAGGAGGCACCCCAGCCGCCGTCGAAAGATCCCACTTTCGGGCCGGTCTGGCCGAAGATGGCGTTTTCAGCGGCAATGGTCAGGTCGCACATCATGTGCAGCACGTGGCCGCCACCGATGGAGTAGCCCGCCACCATCGCCACCACCGGTTTTGGACAGGTGCGGATCTGACGCTGGAAATCGAGGACGTTCAGGTGGTGCGTACCCGTATCGTCCTGGTATCCGCCGTAGTCGCCGCGCACTTTCTGATCGCCACCGGAGCAGAACGCTTTCTCGCCTTCGCCGGTCAGGACAATCACGCCGATGTTGTCGTCATAGCGCGCATCCGCCAGGGCCTGAATCATCTCTTTCACGGTCAGCGGACGGAAGGCGTTACGCACCTGCGGGCGGTTGATGGTGATTTTGGCAATACCGTCGGTGGATTTGTGGTAACGAATGTCGGTGTAGCCTTCGGAGCAGTCCTGCCATTCAACCGGGGCGTAAAGCATGTGTTCATCAGGATAGATCATAGAGTGTCCTTTATTCGAAGACGCAGTATCTGAGCCAGACTCGCGGCAACCGCGTCGGGGTTTTCCCGGTGGGCGTTGTGTCCGGCGTTGGGAATTGCATGGCAGACGGCGTTCAGCTCCGCAGCAAGGGCCGCAAACTTCTCATCACGTTCGCCATAGAGATAATCAAAAGTGAAATCACGTGCGCTTAACGCGGTACGCAGGTCGGGCTGCACGGCCAGCGACGTCGCCTCGAGCATCATCGCCAGCGCCGCGCCGTTGTTCTGGCTGCGCAGGGTAATCAGCGCGTCGCGCTGGGCGTCCGTCAGGGAGGCAAACACGGGCTGTTGGTACCAGTCAGCGAATACCTTTTCCAGCGGTTCGCTGCGAAAACGCGTCGCCCAGCGGCGGTCGGATGCCAGCCGCGCCTGTCGCGCATCGGCATCCTGCAGGCCCGGATGGCCGCCTTCTACCGTCACGCCCAATAGCCCCTTTGGCTGCTGGCAGGCATGGAACATCGCAATGCGGCCGCCGAGGGAGTACCCGACGAGCCAGAATTTCAGTATGTTGTAACTAATAAAAGTTCGGGTAAGCAACGCGCTCATCTCGTCGAAGCCCGTCACGCCCAGATTCCGGGATCCGCCGTGTCCCGGCAGATCCAGATACAGCCTGGGGTAATCGCAAAGCCGCTCACCAACACCCTGCCACTCGCGGCAATCGCCGGAAAAACCGTGCAAAAAGACCAGCCAGGGATAGCCTGGTTTTCCAGCCTGCTGCACGCCCGAGAGGATCACAGCTGGCTCACCTGCGCCAGCAGGCTTTGCAGGGCCTGCGCACCGTCAGCCTCGTTCACCACCAGCTCAATCAGCGTCGCGCCGGGCTGCTTCCAGGCGGAGCTTAGCGCCGCATCCAGCTGTTCCCAGCTTTCCGGGCGATGGTATTTCAGGCTGAACATTGCCGCGGCATGTTCGAACTGCACGTTCTGCGGCATCAGATAGAAGCGCTCGCGCTCGCTCTGCGGCGTGGGCAGCAGGGAGAAAATCTGCCCGCCGTTGTTGTTAACCACAATCAGCACGAACGGGGCAGACGCCTGACGCAGCAGCGCCAGCGCGTTGAGGTCGTAGAGCGCGGAGAGATCCCCCACGATGGCCAGCGTCGATTTTGCGCTGGCGCGCTGCACGCCCGCCGCCGTAGAGATCAGCCCGTCGATGCCGCTGGCACCACGGTTGCTGTACACCGGGTAGCCCGCGGGCAGCTGCGAAAAGGCGTCAATCAGCCGCACGACCAGGCTGTTGCCGACAAACAGCTGCCCCTGCTCGGGCAGGTACTGGCGAATACGGTGCGCCAGCCCGGCCTCGCTGAACGCTTCACAGCGCGCATGGGTCAGTTCCCACGCCTGGCGCGACAGGTCCGGGAGGGTAACCGCCCAGGGTTTGCGTTTTTCAGCCGGATGGAGCGCCAGCCAGGCGTCGATACGGCTGACCAGACGACGACCGCGATGGTGCGCCGGGTCAAGACGCCCTTCCAGCGCGTCCACCAGCCAGTATTCGTCCGGCGTGCAGGTGGCCTGCCACTGCAGTAACCGCTTGCCGGTTAAACTCGATCCAAGCTGGACCACAATCTGCGCCTGCGACAGCTCGGTGACCGCTTTGGCATTACCCAGCCAGAGATCCGCGCACGGCAGCGGCTGCCCGGTCTGGGAAAGCACGTCGCCGATCAGCGGCCAGCCCAGGGTTTGCGCCCATTCGGCGACCAGCTTGCCTTCGGCAGCGCTCATGCGCCCGGCGATAACCACGCCGCGCTTCTGCCGCCAGAAGAACCAGTCGCGCTGCTTCGCGCTCTCAAGGTGCGTCTGCTCGCGCAGCCACGGTTTTTCACTCTGCCACCAGTCACCGAGGGTCTGCTGCCAGTCAAGACCCGTATCGTCCAGCTCGCCGTACAGCGGCTCGGCAAACGGGCAGTTAATATGCAGCGCCCCGCCGCGCAGCGTCTCCATGGTATGATCGACGGTGGAGACCAGCCAGCTTGCCGGAATATCCTGGGTGGGACGGGGCAGCGAAATCGTCTGCGAAGGATGCGAAGAAAAGAGTCCCGGCTGACGGATGGCCTGATTGGCGCCGCAGTCGATAAGCTCAGGGGGACGATCGGCCGTCAGCAGAATCAGCTTTTCACCGGTTAACCCGGCTTCAATCAGAGCCGGATAGAGGTTCGCCACGGCAGTACCGGAAGTGACAATCACCGCCACGGGTTCTTTGCTGACCTTCGCCAGACCCAGCGCGAGATGCCCGAGGCCACGCTCATCAAAGTGGGTGTGGTGAATCAACGCCCGGTTTTCGGCGGCCGACAGCGTCAGCGGCGTTGAGCGAGAACCCGGTGCAATACACACGTGCCTGACGCCATGGCGCGTCAGGGCTTCAAGGATCACCGCCGCCCAGCGTCGGTTAAAAGAACTTACTGACATGAGATTGTCCGGTATCAAGAATGCGACACAGTATAAATAATAGAAAAAATTGGAATTTTGATGTGAATCGGGATTGCGCGATTCAGTATTAATCCCTTAGGAGCAGAGAGCGCAATCCGGCCGCTTTGTTTTCAATCTCCTGCCACTCCTGCTCCGGGTCAGATCCGCTGACAATACCGGCGCCGGCATAGAGCCGCAGCGAGTCCTCATGGACGCGGGCTGAACGCAGCGCCACGCAGAACTCACTCTGGTCAGGCGATAAATACCCGGCCGAACCGGCGTACCACTCGCGGTTAAAGGGCTCAACCTTCTGAATAAACTCGCGCGCAGGCTGTCGCGGCAAACCGGCAACGGCCGCCGTCGGCTGTAGCATATGCAGGCACTGCTCGTCGTCGGCCTGTTTGAGCTCGGTCCAGATACAGCGGCGCAAATGCTGCACCTTACGCAGGCGCACCACCTGGGGGGGCAGTACCTCAAGCGTCTGCGTAGAGTGCTGAAGACGCTGGCAGATATCCTCCACGACCAGCATATTTTCGCGCTGGTTTTTATCGTCGTTCAGCAGCCACTCGCCCAGACGCTGCGCCTTTTTATCATCGGTATGGCTGGCGACGGTGCCCGCCAGCGCTTCGGTGCGCAGCAGCGTGCCGCGTCGCCGCCAGAGACGCTCGGGCGTCGAGCCGAGAAACGCGTTGCTGGCGTCGAATACCATGCAGAAGTGATAGCAATGTAAATTGAGGGCGCGGCTGGCCGCCATCAGCGCGACGGGGTTAATGCGCTGTGTAAACTGAAGATCGGTGGCCCTCGCAAGGACAACCTTTTCAAAATCACCGCGCGCGATGGTTTCGGTCGCCCTGCGGACAAGTTTCAGCCATTCGGCCCGTTGAGGCTGATGGTTTTCGTGCTCAACCTGAACGGCCAGCGGACGGATAGGCCTGGCTGGCTGGAGCTGCTGTAAAAAATCCCGCGCGGCATGGGCATCTTCCTGAAGTGAATAATCGCTCCACAGCTGCAGACGCAGCGTAGCGGTGCCGGCGGTACGTCGCCAGAGCAGTCGCGGTAAAAAGAGGCTGCCCTGCTCCGGATTAAAGGCGTTCAGGCCGCAGATGCGGGTATCACCTGCCGCGTTTTGCTCGCGCAAAAACTGCGTGGCTAACGCCAGAGAGGAAAAGGTGATAACCGCCCCCAGCGCGGCCAGCTCTTCATCGCCGTTACGCTGCTGCCAGTAAAACTGCGGATAGCACTGCTGCGCCCCAAGCCAGGCGAGAGGGTCGAAGGCATCGTTTAACGGGAAAGAGACGTCGAAATGACGTATGCCGGGCGTTGCGGGTAACGCTTGCGAAAGCTGGGTACGCAATTGCTCCAGCGCGAGGAAAATCGAATTCACGCGAACCTCTCCCTGTTAAAACCTCGTATTATACGGGGTACTGGCAATAAATAGCAGTACCCACGTATAGGGAGTGGTTAAGCGGCTTAACGACGGGCCAACAGCAGCCCCAGTACCAGGCCTACGGCAGCCCCCACGCCAATACCCTGCCACGGTTTTTCATGCACGTAATCATCGGCACGATACACCGCTTTTTTGGCGCGGTAGTAGTAGGTATCAGACGCATGGCTGACGCGGTTTTTCACTTCATGAAGCGCCTGTTCGGCACGGGCTTTTAGCTCAATATATTTCTGATCGGCAGGGTCGCCCGAGGAACGTAACACCTCTTCCAGCGTTTCGCTCAGTAAGGCCAGGTCGTCGTCGATACGGGTATCCCAGGATTGAAATGACATATTTTTCTCCATGTTAGTACACCAGTTCGCTAACTATAGCCAACGACTCGCCATTACGCCTGCTTCGCTTCCCGCGCCATGCCGACGTGGGGAATGCCGTCTTCGTCGTATACTTCGGTGACCGGCACGAAACCAAAGTGGCCGTAGAAGGACTGCAGGTGCGCCTGTGCGCCCAGGTATAACGCCTTGTTCGGCCACTGTTTCTGGCATGCCTCCAGCGTTTTCTCCATCAGCTGATAGCCCAGTTTTTCACCGCGCGCTTTGCCGCTGATGATGACCCGACCAATCACGACAGGCTCGAATTCGTCCTCGCTTTTCAGAATCCTCGCATACGCCACCAGCTCGTTATCCCGCCAGCCAAGGATATGGCGGTTCTCGCCGACGAGATCGTCGCCGTCGATGTCCTGATACGGGCAGGTCTGTTCAACCACAAACACTTCGCAGCGCAGTTTCAGCAGGGCGTAAAGTGAATGAACGGTGAGGTCACTATGGTGTAAATCTTGCCACTGGATCATCTCTTTCTCCTTCCTGGGGTTCATCACGTTATACTAAACCCCTCCCCGTTCGGCAAAGGGCTGATTGCGTTATGGAACTGATTTTTCTGGGTACGTCCGCTGGCGTGCCAACCCGCTCACGAAACGTGACGGCAATTCTGCTGGATCTTAAGCATCCCACCCGCGGCGGGCTGTGGCTGTTTGACTGCGGTGAAGGGACGCAGCATCAGCTGCTACACACCGCTTATCACCCCGGCAAGCTGGATAAAATTTTTATCACCCATCTGCATGGCGATCATCTGTTTGGCCTTCCCGGCCTGCTGTGCAGCCGCTCGATGGCCGGTAACGCCAACCCGCTGACGATTTACGGGCCTGCGGGTATTCGTGAATTTGTTGAAACCACGCTGCGCCTGAGCGGGTCGTGGACCGATTATCCGCTGGAGGTGGTTGAGATTAGCGAAGGCCTGGTTTTCGATGACGGCGATTATAAGGTAAGCGTTCAGCCGCTCAATCATCCTGTGGAATGCTATGGCTACCGTGTTGAAGCGCATGACAAACCCGGCGCGCTGGATGCCGCCGCGCTAATGGCCGATGGCGTAAAACCCGGGCCGCTGTTCCAGCGCCTGAAGCACGGCGAGACCGTCACGCTGGAGGACGGGCGCGTCATCAATGGGCAGGATTATCTCGCCGCACCGCAGCCCGGCAAGAAGCTGGCGATCTTTGGCGACACGGCCCCGTGCCGGGCGGCGCTCACGCTTGCCCAGGGCGTGGACGTGATGGTGCATGAAGCGACGCTTGAAACGGCGATGGAAGAGAAAGCCAACGGCCGGGGCCATAGCTCCACGCGTCAGGCGGCGCAGCTAGCCCGTGACGCGGGCGTCGGGAGGCTCATCATCACCCACGTCAGCTCGCGCTACGACGCGCGGGGCTGTGAAAAGCTGCTGGCAGAGTGCCGCGCGCTGTTCCCGGAATGTGAGCTGGCCGAAGATTTCGCTCAGGTCAGCGTTTAGTCCTTCATTTTTCCCTCAGGATGCCGATAACGATTAAAAGGTCAGCATTTCTCTCGAGGGTAGAATGGATAATTTCCAGAAAGATATTGATGACAGGGCGAATCTGACCCTGTCGAACCGTTTTGAACTGTTGCTGTTCCGTCTTGGCACCTCTCTTAACGAAAATAAATCTGAGCTGTTTGGCATTAACGTCTTTAAGCTGCGTGAAATTGTGCCGATGCCGGAGTTCACGAAACCCGCCGGGATGAAATCACCGCTGATGGGAATGGTGAATATCCGCGATCAGGTGATCCCGGTGATTGACCTGGCCGCCGTGGCGGGCTGTAAGCCCACCACCGGGCTGAATATCCTGCTGATCACCGAATATGCACGCAGCGTGCAGGCGTTTGCCGTGGAGTCGGTTGAGAACATCATGCGTCTGGACTGGAAGCAGGTGCACGCGGCGGAAACCGCCGTCAGCGGTCGCTATATCACCAGCATTGCCTGCCTGGATGAGAAAACGGATACCAACGATCTGGCGATGGTGCTGGACGTTGAGCAGATCCTGTATGACATCACCCCGGCCAACCACGATCTGCACGCCACCAATCTGAAGACCACCAAATTCCATATCAAGCCGGGCGCGGTCGCGATTGTGGCGGAAGATTCCAAAGTGGCGCGTTCGATGCTGGAGAAAGGTCTGCAGGCGATGGAGATCCCAGCGCAGCTGCACATCACCGGCAAAGACGCGTGGGAAAAAATTGGCGTGCTGGCCGCACAGGCACAGGCTGAGGGCGTGCCGATCACCGATAAGATCGCGCTGGTGCTGACCGACCTCGAAATGCCGGAGATGGACGGTTTTACGCTGACGCGCAAAATCAAAACCGATCCGGTATTGAAGGATATTCCGGTGGTGATCCACTCTTCCCTTTCCGGCAACGCCAACGAAGACCATATTCGCAAGGTGAAGGCCGACGGGTACGTCGCGAAGTTTGAGCTGAACGAGCTGTCGTCGGTGATTGAGGAAGTGCTGGACCGCTCGATGAAGAAGATTGACGGGCCGTTGATTAGCCGTAAACAGCTGGCTTAGTCGGGTGGCGCTACGCTTACCCGACCTACAAAACCCGTAGGCCCTGCAAGCGTAGCGACGCTGGGCAATAAAAAAACCCGCCGAGGCGGGTTTTTTGTTTTTACATCAGCGGCATCGCGCGCTGCACGATATCAATCAGCGGTTGCGGATAGATACCGAAGATCAGCACCAGCAGCGCGGAGATGAGTACCACGATACCACCAGCGCTGTACTGCCAGTTGCCTGGAGCATCACGATTGAGCTGCTGAGGTGCGCTCAGGTACAGGCTCACGGCCACGCGCAGGTAGTAGTAGAGACCAATCGCGGAGCCGATCACCACGCCCGCGGTCAGCCACCACAGGTGCGCCTGCACACCGACGGCCAGCACGTAGAACTTACCGATAAAGCCGAGCGTCATCGGAATACCGGCCAGAGAGAGCATCATCACGGTCATTACGGCGGACAGGATCGGACGGTGCCAGAACAGACCACGGTAAGAGAACAGTGAATCGGCATCCGGACCACGGTACGGGCTGGACATCAGGCTCACCACGCCGAAGGCGCCGAGGCTGCTGAACAGGTAGCCGGCCAGATAGACGCCCACGGCTTCCATCGACATCTCACCGCTCTGCAGCGCAATCAGCGCCACCATCAGGTAGCCCAGATGAGAGATAGACGAGTAGCCCAGCAGACGCTTGATATTGGTCTGGCTCAGCGCCATCAGGTTACCGAAGATGATGGAGACGAACGCGATGATGCCCAGCACCACGCGAACCGCTTCGCTGTCACCCACCGGCGCGTACAGGAACAGACGCATCACCACCCCGAAGATGGCGATTTTGCTCGCCGTCGCCAGGAAGGTCGACACCGGAGCCGGTGCACCCTGGTAGACGTCTGGCGTCCACAGGTGGAACGGGACCAGCGAGAGCTTGAAGCCAAGGCCAACAATCATCATGCCCAGACCCGCCAGCAGCAGCGGCTCATGCAGCATGCCGTCACCGAGGCTCTTGCCGAGCGCCATAAAGGAGAGGTTACCGGACTGTGCGTACACCAGCGCAATACCAAACAGCAGGAACGAGGACGCCGCCGCAGACAGGATGGTGTACTTGATGCTTGCTTCCAGCGAGCGCTTCTGGCGGAAGGCGTAACCAATCAGACCGAACAGCGGCAGAGAGATCAGCTCAATGCCGAGGAACAGCGCGGCCAGGTGGTTCGCATTCGCCAGCAGAATGCCGCCCAGCGCGGCAATCAGAACCAGCAGGTAAAACTCTTCTTTGTTGTCGTTGTAGCCTTCGAGCCACGGGTACGCAAAGGTACAGGTTGCCAGGCTCGCCAGCAGCACCAGACCGGTATACAGCATGGCGTAACCGTCAACGCGCATCAGCGGGGTGACGTCCATCGCCCCACCCTGGCCAACAAACCAGAGTGAGACTAACGCGGCGTTCAGGCCGATGACCGACAGCGTGGCATTCAGGAAGTGATTGCGTCGCCACGCAATGGAGAGCATCACAACCACCACCGTCAATCCGACGATCAGCAGCGGTAGCAGCGCGATCAGTTGTTGTGGAGTTATTGTCATGGCGAATTACGGCCTTGTAGTAGAAACAGAATTAACAAACCACTGCTGGATATTGCCCATCGCGCTGTGCGAGGTATCCAGAATCGGCTGCGGGAAGAAGCCCAGCAGCACCAGCAGTACGACCAGCAGCAGGATGATGAACAGCTCACGCAGCGACATCCCCGGCAGTTCTTGTGCAGCAATTTCGCTCTTCGCTTTACCGAAGTAAGCGCGGTGCAGCATCGCCAGCGAGTAGACGGAAGCGAACACCAGACCAAAGGTGGAGATCACGGTAATCACCGGTACCACTTTGAAGCTGCCGAACAGAATCATAAATTCGCCGACGAAGTTACCGGTGCCCGGCATCCCCAGAGTCGCCACCGCGAAGAACATGGAGAGCGCTGGCAGCCACTTAATTTTGCTCCACAGACCGCCCATCATACGCATGTCGCGGGTGTGCAGACGTTCGTACAGCTGGCCGCACAGGATGAAGAGACCGGCTGCGGACAGACCGTGCGCAATCATCTGGATCACCGCACCCTGGTACGCCAGCTGGCTGCCGGTGTAGATAGCAATCAGCACGAAGCCCATGTGGGAAACGGAGGTGTAGGCAATCAGACGCTTGATGTCGTACTGGGTGAAGGCCATCCAGGCACCGTAGAAGATACCGATCACACCCAGCCACATGGCAATCGGTGCGAACTCTGCGGAGGCGTTCGGGAACAGCGGCAGTGCAAAGCGCAGCAGACCGTAGGCCGCGGTTTTCAGCAAGATGCCCGCCAGGTCAACAGAACCCGCCGTTGGCGCCTGAGAGTGCGCGTCTGGCAGCCAGCCGTGCAGCGGAACCACCGGCATTTTCACCGCGAAGGCGATGAAGAAGCCCAGCATCAGCAGGTATTCTACGCCGTGCGACATTGGGGTCTTCAGCAGGTCTTCGTAGTTGAAGGTCCAGGTGCCGGTCGCGTTGTGGTGAACAAACACCAGCGCCAGAATGGCAATCAACATCACCAGACCACTCGCCTGGGTATAGATGAAGAACTTGGTTGCCGCCGTGATACGCGTTTTACCGTCGGACGCCTTGTGGCCCCACAGCGCGATCAGGAAGTACATCGGCACCAGCATCATCTCCCAGAAGAAGAAGAACAGGAACATGTCGATGGCAAGGAACACGCCGATCACGCCGCCCAGGATCCACATCAGGTTCAGGTGGAAGAAGCCCTGGTATTTTTCGATTTCTCGCCAGGAGCAAAGTACCGCCAGAACGCCGAGCAGGCCGGTCAGCACCACCATCAGCAGTGAGAGACCGTCAATCGCCAGGTGGATCGTAATGCCGAAACGTGGGATCCACGGCAGGATGAACTCAGACTGCCACTGCGGAATGCCCGCAGACTGGGTCAGTGAGTAACCGCCCTGCAACCACAGTTGCAGGCCAAGCGCGAGCGTCAATCCCATGGTGATCAGCGCGATCCAGCGCGGCATCTTCACGCCAAAGCGTTCAGTCTGCCAGCACAGGAAGCCGCCGATGAAGGGAATTAATATTAGCCAGGGTAGTAACATGGCGATTTACATTCCTTTTTAAGGCCCCCAGCAGGGGCCTGATTTTCAACGAATTCGAATAAAATTCACTTAACGATCAACGCAACACCATCAGCAGCGCCAGCACGACAACCGCACCGATGCTCATGGACGCCACATACCAGCGCAGGTAACCGTTCTCGCTGTACAGCAGGCCTTTGCCTGCAAAGCGGGAAAGGATCGCCGGGATGTTCATCAGGCTGTTCAGCGGGTCGCGCTTCAGCAGCCACGCGATGCCCAGGAACGGCTTAACGAAGATCATGTCGTACAGCCAGTCGAAGCCCCACGCGTTGTACCACCAGGTGCCCAGCAGACGGCCCGGCGCACTGTTGGCCACGGCAGTGACCAGCGTACGTTTGCCCAGCCACAGCCATGCTGCGATCAGGATGCCCGCGATAGCGACCACACCGGAGGTGATTTCAAGCGTCAGAACGCGACCGTGCTCAAGCTCGGTGGTGTCTGGCAGTACGCCCTGCAGCGGAGGCACAATCATCGCGCCAACGAAGGTGGACAGTACCAGCAGCACAATCAGCGGCAGGTGATGGGTAATCCCCTTCCCTGCGTGAGCGTGAATTTGTTCTTTACCGTGGAATACGATGAAAATCATACGGAAGGTATACAGGGAGGTCATGAACGCACCGACCAGACCCGCAACCATCAGATTGATATGACCATTCGCCATGGCACCCGCAAGGATTTCGTCCTTACTGAAGAAGCCCGCGGTGATCAGCGGCAGTGCCGCCAGCGCCGCGCCGCCCACCAGGAAGCAGACATACACCAGCGGGATGGACTTACGCAGTCCGCCCATTTTGAAGATGTTCTGCTCGTGATGGCAGGCCAGAATCACCGAACCGGATGAGAGGAACAGCAGCGCTTTAAAGAACGCGTGCGTCATCAGGTGGAAAATGGCCGCGTCCCAGGCCTGAACGCCCAGCGCGAGGAACATGTAACCAATCTGACTCATGGTGGAGTACGCAAGTACGCGCTTGATGTCGGTCTGCACCAGCGCGGCAAAGCCTGCCAGCACCAGCGTGACCGCACCGACGATACCCACCAGGTGCAGAATTTCCGGAGTCATCAGGAACAGGCCATGGGTACGCGCAATCAGGTACACACCGGCGGTAACCATGGTCGCAGCGTGGATCAGCGCGGAGACAGGGGTTGGACCCGCCATCGCGTCGGCCAGCCATGTCTGCAACGGCAGCTGCGCGGATTTACCCACGGCACCACCCAGCAGCATCAGCGTTGCCCACCACAGCATGTTGTTGCCTGCGGCGAAGTGCGCTGGCGCCAGTTCAACCATTTCGCGGAAGTTCAGCGTGCCCAGTTCGTTGTAAAGAATGAACAGCGCGAAAGCGAGGAAGACGTCACCCACGCGGGTCACGACGAACGCTTTCATGGCCGCTGCGCCATTCTTCGGATCGGTATAGTAGAAACCGATCAGCAGGTAAGAGCACAGGCCCACGCCTTCCCAGCCCAGATACATCAGCAGCAGATTATCAGCCAGCACCAGAACGACCATGCTGGCGATAAACAGGTTGGTGTAGGCGAAGAAGCGGGAGTACCCCTCTTCACCGCGCATATACCAGGAGGCGAACATGTGGATCAGGAAGCCAACGCCGGTGACCACGGAAAGCATGGTCAGCGAGAGGCCATCCAGCACCAGGTTGAAGCCGATGTTGAAATCACCGACCGACATCCAGGTCCACAGCGGCACGCTGAAAGGCTGACGCCCGTTGTTAAAGAAGTCGATACCCGCATACGCTGTCACCAGCGCGGCCAGGCCAACAGAGCCCATGCCGACGGTTGCAGACAGATTCTCAGACCAGCGGCCGCGAGAAAACGCCAGCAGCACGAAGCCAATCAGCGGAAAAATAATGGTTAAGGCAAGCATGTTCATCCACGCAACTCACTTACTGAATCGATGTTCAGATTCTGGCGGCGACGATGGAGCTGCAGCAACAGCGCCAGGCCAATACTCGCTTCGGCAGCCGCAAGGCTGATGGCGAGAATGTACATCACCTGACCATCGGTCTGGCCCCAGTAGCTTCCGGCGACCACGAAGGCCAGCGCGGAGGCGTTAATCATGATTTCCAGCCCGATCAGCATAAACAGCAGATTGCGGCGGATAACCAGACCGGTCAGACCCAGAACGAATAAAATCGCAGCGAGGATCAGTCCATGTGTTAAGGGGATCATGCGCGCTCCTCCGTTTTTCTTTTCGCGCGGTCGTCAGTGCGGTTGCTCAGCACCTCGCCAGCACGCTCTTCGCGGCCAACGTGGAAGGCCACAACCAGACCTGCCAGCAGCAGCATGGAGGCCAGTTCAACCGCCAGAACGTATGGGCCAAAGAGCGTAATACCGACCTCTTTAGCGCCGATCGGCGTGCCGTCGATGCCCTGATCGTTAACACCCAGAATGGCGTACACGATCACCACCAGCATGATGGCCGACAAAATTGCCGGGCCGATCCACACCTGCGGTTTTAACCACTGACGTTCCTGCTCGATTTCAGAGCCGCCCAGGTTCAGCATCATCACGACGAACACGAACAGCACCATGATGGCCCCGGCGTAGACGATGATTTCCAGCGCACCGGCGAAGTGCGCGCCCAGTGCGAAGAACACCCCGGAAATAGCCAGCAGCGAGATGATTAAGTACAGCAGCGCATGCACCGGGTTGGTGTGCGTGATCACTCGCAGCGTAGCCAGGATGGCGATAAGGCCACAGATATAAAAAGCGAATTCCATTGCCCTCTCCTTACGGTAACAGGCTCTTGACGTCGATAGGCTTGGCTTCGTTCTCTGCTTCGCCCTTATCTTTGCCGTCGATTGCCATACCCGCCATCCGGTAGAAGTTATATTCCGGGTATTTGCCCGGACCGGAAATCAGCAGATCCTCTTTCTCGTACACCAGGTCCTGACGCTTGTACTCACCCAGCTCGAAGTCTGGAGTCAGCTGAATCGCCGTGGTTGGGCACGCTTCTTCACACAGACCGCAGAAAATGCAGCGTGAGAAGTTGATGCGGAAGAACTCAGGGTACCAGCGGCCGTCTACCGTCTCGGCTTTCTGCAGAGAGATACAGCCAACCGGACACGCAACCGCACACAGGTTACAGGCAACGCAGCGCTCGGAACCGTCCGGGTCGCGCGTCAGCACGATACGACCACGGTAGCGCGGCGGCAGATATACCGGCTCTTCCGGGTACATCCGGGTTTCGCGTTTGGCAAACGCGTGCAGGCCGATCATCCAGATACTGCGTACCTGGGTCCCGAAGCCTACCAGTAATTCTTTTAAGGTCATGGTCTATTGCCCCTTATGGCTGCTGCCAGAGAATGACAGCGGCCGTTACCAACAAGTTGACGAGCGTCAGCGGCAGGCACACTTTCCAGCCGAAGGACATTACCTGGTCATAACGCGGACGCGGTAACGCTGCGCGAATCAAAATGAACATCATCATGAAGAACGCGGTTTTCAGCGCGAACCAGATGAACGGCGGTAAGAACGGGCCATGCCAGCCACCGAAGAACAGCGTTACCATCAACGCGGAAATGGTGACGATACCGATGTACTCGCCCACGAAGAACAGACCGAATTTCATACCGGAATATTCGATGTGGTAACCGTCGGCCAGTTCCTGTTCGGCTTCTGGCTGGTCAAACGGGTGACGGTGACACACCGCCACGCCCGCGATGGCAAAGGTAATAAACCCAAAGAACTGCGGAATCACGTTCCAGATGTCGGCCTGGTTGTTGACGATGTCGGTCATGTTAAATGAACCGGCCTGCGCCACCACGCCCATCAAGGAGAGACCCAGGAACACTTCGTAGCTCAGCGTCTGCGCAGACGCACGCATCGCACCCAGCAGCGAGTATTTGTTGTTACTGGACCAGCCTGCGAACAGGACCGCGTAAACCGCGAGACCTGCCATCATCAGGAAGAACAGAATGCCGATGTTCAGGTCAGCGACCACCCAGGTCGGGCTGACCGGAACGATAGCAAACGCCAGCAGCAGCGAGGTGAAGGCGATCATCGGTGCCAGAGTAAAGATCACGCGATCCGAGAAGCGCGGGATCCAGTCCTCTTTAAAGAACATCTTGATCATGTCCGCGACCAGCTGGAGTGAACCACCCCAGCCCACGCGGTTCGGTCCGTAACGGTTCTGGAACAGACCGAGCAGACGACGTTCACCAAAGCTCATGAACGCGCCGCAGGTGACCACCACCAGCAGGATAACAATCGCTTTCAGAATGCTCAGCAGGATGTCGATAAGATCCGGCGTTAACCAATTCATGCTTTTGCCTCCTGCAGATTATCAAGACGCGCACCCGCCAGAACCGGCGCGATGCCAGGCATACCCATCGGCAGACCGACCTGCCCTGCTGTCAGGCTTTCAGAAATAATCAGCGGCAGGCTGATGGTCTGGCCGTCATAGCTAAAGGCAATGTTCGCGCCCGCGTTAACGCCAAGCTTCGCAGCGTCCGCCGGGTTGAGCTTGATGTACGGCTGTGGCATGCGGGTCTGGAAGACCGGTGAACGCTGGGACAGCTCGTCGCTACCGAACAGGTGGTAGTACGGGGCAATACGCCAGCTACCGTCCTGCGCCTGGAAACTCGCCGGTACGGTGGTGAAGAAGTCCAGACCGGTTTCGGAGGCTTCAATCAGACGCACGCCCGGATCGCCGTGGCGCAGGGAGCCGCCCACTTCAGCCTGGAACTTGTTCCATGCCTGCGGGGAGTTCCAGCCCGGTGCCCATGCGAACGGGATTTGCGAACGCGGCGCAGACGGCTGGTTGTTCCCTTCCATGGAGAAGGCGAACATGGTGTCTTTATCCTGCGGCTGGCGCGGTTCGTGCACGCTGATATTGGCGCGCATTGCGGTACGGCCGCTGTAACGGTGCGGTTCACGCGCCAGTTTCTGGCCGCGAATGCGGAAGCTTGCTTCAGGCGCGGCATCTTTAATGCCTGCCAGCTGAGGCAGTTTTTCCACCACCGCGTCGATAACGTGGTCGAGCTGCGTCCAGTCGACTTCACGGCTCTGCACGGTGCTGTGCAGGGAGTGCAGCCAGCGCCAGCTTTCCAGCATCACGGTGTTGCTGTCGTAGTAAGACGGGTCATAAACCTGGAAGAAACGCTGCGCGCGGCCTTCGTTGTTGATAACGGTACCGTCGCTTTCTGCGAAGCTTGCCGCAGAGAGCACCAGGTGCGCTTTGTCCATAATCGCGGTGCGCTGATGGTCAATCACCATCACCAGCGGGGCTTTGGAGAGCGCGGCGTCTACGCGAGCGGCAGACGCATGACGATGCAGGTCGTTTTCCAGCACCACCACGGCGTCAGCGGCACCGGATTCCAGTTCGCTTAACGCAGCTTCCAGCGAGCCGCCGCCAATCATGCCCAGACCGATGCTGTTCACCGCACGGGCAATCATGGTCACGCCAACGTCAGCACCGCGGCCTTTCAGAGCTTTAGCCACGTTGGCTGCTGCCTGAATGATCTCTGCGCTACCGGCGTTGGTACCGGAAATAATCAGCGGTTTCTTCGCACCGGCCAGGGCCTGAACAATCACGTCAACCTTGTTTTGCAGGTCGCGATCCAGCTCAACGGCCGGTGAGTTGTTGTCCAGCGCATGGGCAATGGCAAAGCCAAGACGCGCCTGATCTTCAACCGGCGCGCAGTAGGTCCACGCGGCGATATCGTCCAGACGGGTATTGTCGACGTTGGTCACAAACAGAGGATGCTTCGCGCGCTGGCCGATGTTCAGGATTGCCGCAATCTGCCAGTCAGCCACTTTCTGCGCCGCTGCCATTTCACGTGCTTTCCCCTTCACCGCCTGACGAACCGCCAGAGCCGCGCGGGCGCCGGTCTGCGTCAGATCTTCGCCCAGCACCAGAACCGCATCATACGATTCGATTTCGCGCAGCGCAGGGGTATGAATACCGCCTTCGCGCAGCACTTTCAGTACCAGCTGCAGACGTTCCTGCTCGCCCTGAGCGATACCGGTGTAGAAGTTTTCCGCCCCCACCAGCTCACGCAGCGCGAAGTTGCTTTCGATGCTGGCGCGCGGGGAACCGATACCGATCACTTTCTTCGACTGACGCAGAATATCTGCCGCACCCTGCATCGCCTGTTCAGCGTTCAGGGTGATGAAGTCGTCGCCACGGCGCTGAACCGGCTGACGCGGACGGTCTTTCAGGTTCACATAGCCATAGCCGAAACGACCGCGGTCGCACAGGAAGTAGTGGTTAACGGTACCGTTGTAGCGGTTTTCGATACGACGCAGTTCGCCGTAGCGCTCACCCGGGCTGGTGTTACAGCCGAGAGAACATTGCTGGCAGATGCTTGGCGCAAACTGCATGTCCCATTTACGGTTGTAACGCTCGGAGTGGGTTTTATCCGTGAAGACGCCGGTCGGGCAGATTTCTACCAGGTTACCGGAGAATTCGCTTTCCAGTACGCCGTCTTCCGGACGACCGAAGTAGACGTTGTCATGTGCGCCATACACGCCCAGATCCTGACCGTCTGCATAGTCTTTGTAGTAACGCACGCAGCGGTAGCAGGCAATGCAGCGGTTCATTTCGTGAGAGATGAACGGCCCCAGATCCTGATTACGGTGGGTACGCTTGGTAAAGCGATAGCGACGGAAGCTGTGACCGGTCATCACGGTCATATCCTGAAGGTGGCAGTTACCGCCCTCTTCACAGACCGGACAGTCGTGCGGGTGGTTGGTCATCAACCATTCCACAACGCTTTCACGGAACTGTTTCGCTTCTTCGTCATCAATCGAAATAAAGGTGCCTTCGGTGGCTGGCGTCATACAGGACATCACCAGGCGACCACGCGTGTCTTCCGCGTTTTGATATTGCTTCACCGCACACTGGCGGCAAGCACCGACGCTGCCCAGCGCCGGATGCCAGCAAAAGTACGGAATATCAAGGCCAAGAGACAGACAAGCTTCCAGCAGGTTGTCCGCCCCGTTGACTTCGTATTCTTTGCCGTCTACATGAATCGTAGCCATTAGCATGCTTCCAGTTGGCTCGGTCGAAACCGAGCGTTAATCAAAATTCTTGTCGTTACCAGCGCGCTTTAAGCAGGTTCGGCTGAATCCCATTAATCGCATGGGTATTGCTGAACGGCTGCTTGATGCCTGCTTCGAACTCGTCGCGGAAATATTTGATCGCGCTCTGCAGAGGTTCGACGGCACCCGGTGCGTGGGCACAGAAGGTTTTACCCGGGCCTAAGAATCGACACAGTTGCTCAAGCGTTTCGATATCGCCAGGCTGGCCTTCGCCACGTTCGATTGCACGCAGGATCTTCACGCTCCACGGCAGACCATCACGGCACGGTGTACACCAGCCGCAGGACTCACGGGCGAAGAACTCTTCCAGGTTACGCACCAGCGAGACCATGCCGATCTCGTGGTCGACGGCCATCGCCAGCGCCGTACCCAGACGGCTGCCTGCTTTACCAATGCTTTCGAATTCCATCGGCAGGTCAAGGTGGGCTTCGGTCAGAAAGTCTGTCCCTGCCCCACCCGGCTGCCAGGCTTTGAATTTCAGGCCATCGCGCATGCCGCCCGCGTAGTCTTCAAGAATTTCACGTGCGGTGGTACCGAACGGCAGTTCCCAGACGCCAGGATTTTTCACGCGACCGGAGAAGCCCATCAGCTTGGTACCGGCATCTTTGCTTGAGGAGATGCCCTGATACCACTCCACGCCGTTCGCGAGGATAGCCGGAACGTTGCACAGGGTCTCGACGTTGTTGACGCAGGTCGGTTTACCCCACACGCCGGAGCTTGCCGGGAACGGCGGCTTGGAACGCGGGTTCGCACGGCGGCCTTCCAGGGAGTTAATCAGCGCGGTCTCTTCACCGCAGATATAACGCCCGGCACCGGTGTGCACGAACAGTTCGAAGTCAAACCCGGTGCCGAGAATGTTTTTGCCCAGCAGTCCCGCTTCGGTGGCTTCGGCAATCGCGCGACGCAGGTTTTCTGCCGCTTCGATGTACTCACCGCGCAGGAAGATGTAGCCACGGTACGCTTTCAGCGCGAACGCGGAGATCAGCATGCCTTCCACCAGCAGGTGCGGCAGCTGCTCCATCAGCAGGCGGTCTTTATAGGTACCCGGCTCCATTTCATCGGCGTTACACAGCAGGTAACGGATGTTCATGGATTCGTCTTTTGGCATCAGGCTCCACTTCAGACCGGTGGAGAAGCCCGCGCCGCCGCGGCCTTTCAGGCCAGACTCTTTTACCGCGTTAACGATGTCGTCCGGCGCCATGCCGCCAAGGGCTTTACGCGCACCGGCATAGCCGTTTTTGCTCTGATATTCGTCGAGCCATACCGGCTGTTTGTCATCACGCAGACGCCAGGTCAGTGGATGCGTCTCAGCAGTACGAATTACAGTTTTCATTTGTACTGCTCCAGCAGGTCAGGAATCGCTTCCGGCGTCAGATGGCTGTGAGTGTCCTCATCAATCATCATGGTCGGCCCCTTGTCGCAGTTACCCAGGCAGCAGGTTGGCAGCAGAGTAAAGCGCCCATCGAACGTGGTCTGGCCCGGCTTGATATTGAGCTTCTTCTCAATCGCAGCCTGAATGCCCTGATAACCGGTAATGTGGCAGACCACGCTGTCACAGTAGCGGATCACATGGCGGCCTACAGGCTGACGGAAGATCTGGCTGTAGAACGTGGCTACGCCTTCTACGTCACTTGCCGGAATACCCAGCACTTTCGCGATCGCATAGATCGCCCCGTCCGGCACCCAACCACGCTGTTTCTGTACGATTTTCAGCGCTTCAATGGACGCCGCACGCGGGTCTTCGTAGTGGTGCATCTCGTGCTCAATGGCGGCACGTTCTGCTTCACTCAGCTCAAAAGCCTCGGTTTGTGGTTGTTGATTCTCGTGCATAATTAGCGGTCCACATCTGACATAACAAAATCGATACTACCCAGATACACAATCAGGTCGGAGACCAGACTGCCGCGGATGGCGGACGGGATCTGCTGCAGGTGCGCAAAGCTCGGCGTACGCACGCGGGTACGGTAGCTCATGGTGCTGCCGTCACTGGTCAGGTAGTAACTGTTAATACCCTTGGTCGCTTCAATCATCTGGAAGGATTCTTGCGCCGGCATGACCGGACCCCAGGAAACCTGCAGGAAGTGGGTGATCAGGGTTTCGATATGTTGCAGCGTGCGCTCTTTCGGTGGCGGCGTGGTCAGCGGGTGATCCGCCTTGAACGGGCCTTCCGGCATGTTGTTGAGGCACTGCTCAAGGATGCGCAGACTCTGACGCAGCTCTTCCACTTTCAGCATCACGCGGGTGTAGCAGTCGGAAACGCCGCCGCCCACCGGGACTTCAAAGTCGAAGTTCTCGTAGCCAGAGTAAGGACGGGCTTTACGCACGTCGAAATTAATACCGGTCGCACGCAGACCTGCACCTGTTGTCCCCCACTCCAGCGCTTCTTTCGCGCCATAGGCAGCAACGCCCTGGGAACGGCCTTTCAGGATGGTGTTACGCAGCGCGGCTTTCTCGTAAGAGGCCAGACGTTTCGGCATCCAGTCGAGGAATTCACGCAGCAGACGGTCCCAGCCGCGCGGCAGATCGTGTGCCACACCGCCGATACGGAACCAGGCCGGGTGCATACGGAAACCGGTAATGGCTTCTACCAGATCGTAAATTTTCTGACGATCGGTAAAGGCGAAGAAGACCGGGGTCATTGCGCCGACGTCCTGAATGAACGTGGAGATGTACAGCAGGTGGCTGTTGATACGGAACAGTTCTGACAGCATGACGCGAATCACGTTAACGCGATCCGGCACGGTAATGCCTGCCAGTTTCTCAACGGCCAGCACGTATGGCATTTCGTTGACGCAGCCGCCGAGGTACTCGATACGGTCGGTATACGGAATGTAGCTGTGCCAGGACTGACGCTCGCCCATCTTTTCAGCACCACGGTGGTGGTAGCCGATGTCTGGTACGCAGTCGACAATCTCTTCGCCGTCGAGCTGAAGAATAATACGGAAAGCACCGTGCGCAGACGGGTGGTTTGGACCGAGGTTGAGGAACATGAAGTCCTCGTTGTCGGTACCGCGCTTCATGCCCCAGTCTTCCGGTTTGAATGTCAGCGCTTCCATCTCCAGATCCTGCTTGGCTTTGGTCAGCTCAAACGGATCGAATTCGGTAGCACGTGCCGGGTAGTCTTTACGCAGCGGGTGGCCGGTCCAGGTCTGCGGCATCATGATGCGCGTCAGGTGTGGGTGGCCGTCGAAGGTCATCCCGAACATTTCCCATGTCTCACGCTCGTACCAGTTGGCGTTCGGGAAAAGTTTGGTGATCGTCGGCAGATGCATGTCGTTTTCAGACAATGCCACCTTGAGCATGATATCCGTATTACGGTCTATTGAGATCAGGTGGTAGAAAACGGAAAAATCCGCAGCAGGGAGACCCTGGCGGTGCGTTCTGAGACGTTCATCCATGCCGTGTAAGTCAAACAGCATGACGTATGGTTTTGGCAATTTCTTGAGGAAATCGACAACTTCCAGCAATTGTTCACGCTTCACCCAAACAACGGGTACCCCGGTGCGGGTAGCCTGAACAGTAAAGGCATCCGGCCCAAAACGGTTGCGCAGTTCGCCAATGACTGGGTCATCCAGATGATCCCGGGTCTGCCAGGCGGCTTCTTGCGCGGTTAAGTCGGTCATATTGTTCACCATTGCAAATGGTCCGTGGTGACTGTTGAGCCTGGCTTCGCGCTATTTGAGTAGTGATATGCGAAGGTGTTCTCCAGGCCTACAGGCGCAAATTAAATTTCGTCAGGCGTACGCAGATTGGTGACGGCAATACGTTCACCACGTTTACGCTCGCGCTCAGACTGCATGTTCGCGCGATACACACCCTGATCGCCAACGACCCACGACAGTGGGCGACGTTCTTTACCGATGGACTCCTGCAGCAGCATCAGCGCCTGCATGTAGGCTTCCGGACGAGGCGGACAACCCGGGATGTACACATCCACTGGGATAAATTTATCTACGCCCTGTACGACGGAATAGATGTCGTACATACCGCCAGAGTTAGCACATGCGCCCATGGAGATAACCCATTTTGGCTCCAGCATCTGGTCATAAAGACGCTGAATAACAGGTGCCATCTTGGTAAAGCAGGTACCGGCCACCACCATCAGGTCAGCCTGACGTGGGGAAGCACGCAGTACCTCTGCCCCAAAACGCGCAACGTCATGCACCGCAGTGAATGACGTCACCATTTCAACGTAGCAGCAAGAAAGGCCAAAGTTGTAAGGCCAGATGGAGTTCTTACGACCCCAGTTGACCATATCGTGCATGGCATGTTCGAGTTTGCCCATGTACACGCTTTTATTGACTTCTTGCTCCAGGGGGTCGGTTACGATCTCCTGTTTTTGCAGGGGGTAACGGTCATTCTCACCGTTAGGATCTATGCGGGTGAGCGTATAATCCATCTTATTGCCTCGCTGTTACTGCTGACGATTAGAGATACTGTTTTCCGGGTTGATGTGTTCACGACGTGAACGCGCAGGCGTCCAGTCAAGCGCGCCAATACGCACCAGATAAACCAGACCGGCCAGTAGCACTAAAATGAAAATTGCGGCCTCGACAAAGCCCACCCAACCACTTTCGCGAATGGAGGTAGACCATGCGAAGAGGTAAAGCGCTTCCACGTCGAAGATGACGAAGAACATGGCTACCAGGTAAAACTTGGCAGACAGGCGTAAGCGAGCGGTACCTACTGAATCAATACCTGATTCGAAAGGTGTGTTTTTGTGCCTTGCACGGGCGCGACCGCCCAGGAACCAGCCGCCGACTAACATCAGGCAGCACAGGCCAATGGCTACAATAAGAAAGATTGCGAATGCCCAGTGATGAGCGATGACTTCTGTGGATGTTGACATACTCATTGCTTACTCATCAAAAGTGATACCAACGACACTGCTCTTGCTGGCAGATGGGCATCACATCGATTCATGGGGAGGAACAAATAACCTTACACTAACTGTCAGAAATGAGACGTAGACAGCAAAATGATGGGGTTTTTTACTCCTTTCTATAACCTATTGTCAACTTTAACAAAGGTTTCTTCACATTAAATTACATCGAGCGATTCTCATTAACATTTGGTGCCCTTTAACCCTGGTGGGTACATGACTTTTCGTCAAATGTATGTTGTTGAATCGTGTCCGTTTCGGAAGTAAAAAAAATAACCCTCCTATTTTGACAGGATTTGCCAACGATTCCTCCCCCCAAATAGGAGTATTTTCTTGATCTGCGACACGCTTTTGTTAATTCAACCTGGAAAACGGCAACATATTTCCTGTTTTTTTAACATAGGGGGGATATGGATGAAGTTAGAACGGAAAACGGATGAGTTTTAATCAAAAGCATTTAGCTTATTGATAAATAGAGGGTATCCCGGAAATCCACTCGGCATACGCGGGTATTATTGCTAAAAAAAAGCCACTGCATGTGAAAATCACACGAGTGGCTTTTTTTTACACTTACATTTTGTTACCAGAATTTTGAGCTGGCGATCACTCAAAATCCCCTTCAACGATCAGGGAATCATCCCCCCCTTCGGAGGTAACGCGCTCGAACTGCCACGGGTTATGGTAGTTTTCCATCGCCTCGAACACCACCTTTGCCAGCTCGTTATGACTGGACGAATTGTGGCAAAGCAGATATTCCGTATCCGGCAGCGCAGGCAGGCCATCAGATTTTCCCAGAACGCGCAGATCGGGGCTCATCATTTCTACCGGGCGGGCGGTGACACCCAGACCGGCTTTCACGGCGGCACGCACCGCTGGCAGCGTGGACGCCACATACGCCAGACGCCACGGAATATTGGCCTCATTCAGCGCCGTCAGCACCATATCGCGGAACGGGCTCGGGTCATCCAGTAACACCAGCGGCACCGGCTCGCCTTTTTGCAGCACGTATTCGGCCGCGCAATACCAGTGCGTAGGTGATGTACGCAGCGTCAGGCAATCAAACTGCCCGGGACGATGCGTGGTGACCACCAGGTCGACTTTATTCTCATTTAACATCTCAACCATAAAAGCATTACGCTTTACGCTAACGTCCAGCGCAAGCTTCGGATAAACCGAACTGATGCGATTGAGAAGAAACGGCAATATAGTATCCGCCGACTCATCAGATGCACCTAACGTTAGCACGCCCTGAAGGTTGCTAAACATTAATGACATACATGCTTCATCATTAAAGCGAAGAATTTTCCTGGCATAACCCAGAAGCTGAATACCGTGTTCCGTTAAGAGCTTATTACGCCCGTGACGGGCAAATAGCTCTTTACCAACCAGTTGCTCCAGCCGCTGCATTTGCTGGCTGACGGCGGACTGAGTTCGGCAAACGGCGGCAGCAGCTGCTGCAAAAGTGTTGAGATCGGCGACCGCAACAAACGTTCTCAGCAGATCGAGGTCGAGATTCATTATCGGACGATTTGCATTTATCATATCTATTCACTTTCAGGTTGCTCGTGCGGAGCTGCCCGGGTTGAAGCTGTGTGTGTACAGTTAAGCAATTCCCTCTGAAGATTTTCCCTCGCATCCCGGCCCGGCAGACTGCCTGACAGATAGTTATTGTGCTGCTTTATATCAACAGTCAGAAAGCACGTTTCATGACGTTATTTTTATTCTCTTAAACGTTCAGGATATTTAGATGTTCGCAGGTTTATGTAAATTACATTAAAGGTATAACACCTTTTCTGCCATCTGTATCGCAGCGCTGTCAACGTAGCAGGAGATGTGCGACACATTCCAGCCAGAGATAACTCTAACAATAACAATCAATTAATTCAGAAAACCAGTGTCAGATATACAAAAAACGTGCATCTGTCCTCTGCTTTCCTTGAAGACATCTTAACCCAAATCCACTTTATTTATAAGTCTTATTGCAATATTAAGGATTAAAGAAGAATGTTAAGCTTCTAAACTAATTTTATTAAAATTAACTAAAGTTGCATTTTATAGGTTAATAATAAATAAATTTTAATTTAGATTAAGACTATTCATTAATGGCACTTAACATTAATTTCACATGAGTAACTTTTATCCACAGTATGCTATTACAGAAACAGGTATCAAGCATTCAGGTTTTACGAAAAGTCACTCAGGGTGATTGCCACCTCTGTCCAGCTTACCACTTATTTTTAACAGCACATTATACAGTATTTTGGCAAATGGATAGCACGTTTAACCTAACCTCTCGCTAAGCGCGCAACTTTAAGACAGTGAAAAAGCGCACGCGCAGCGAAAAAGATTCATCAATAATTTGCTCCGGGCACAAAATCTTCTCCTGCACACCCTTCAAAACGAAGCGAGGGGGGAGTACATTATTCCGTGCTGACTTCCACGGCAGGGAGCGGCAATAATAGCGAAAAGGTTAAAGGTTCATGTCCCCTATCGAAAAATCCAGCAAGCTAGATAACGTCTGTTATGACATCCGCGGCCCGGTTCTGAAAGAGGCAAAACGCCTTGAAGAAGAAGGCAACAAGGTTCTGAAACTCAACATTGGTAACCCTGCGCCGTTTGGTTTTGAAGCGCCGGATGAAATTCTGGTTGATGTGATCCGCAACCTTCCGACTGCACAAGGCTATTGCGATTCAAAAGGACTTTACTCCGCACGTAAAGCCATTATGCAGCACTACCAGGCACGCGGTATGCGTGATGTTACCGTTGAAGATATCTATATCGGCAACGGCGTCTCCGAACTGATTGTGCAGGCAATGCAGGCCCTGCTGAACAGCGGGGACGAAATGCTGGTACCCGCGCCGGACTATCCGCTGTGGACGGCTGCCGTATCACTGTCCAGCGGTAAAGCGGTGCATTATCTGTGCGACGAATCCTCTGACTGGTTCCCGGACCTGGATGATATACGCGCTAAAATTACGCCCCGCACGCGCGGTATCGTCATTATTAACCCCAACAACCCGACGGGCGCGGTCTACTCAAAAGAGCTGCTGATGGAGATCGTCGAGCTGGCCCGCCAGCACAACCTGATCATCTTTGCAGACGAAATTTACGACAAGATCCTCTACGACGCGGCGCAGCACCATTCCATCGCCGCGCTGGCCCCGGACCTGCTGACCGTCACCTTTAACGGCCTGTCCAAAACCTACCGCGTGGCCGGTTTCCGCCAGGGCTGGATGGTGTTAAACGGTCCTAAAAAACACGCCAAAGGCTATATTGAAGGGCTGGAGATGCTGGCCTCCATGCGTTTATGCGCCAACGTGCCGGCGCAGCACGCGATCCAGACCGCGCTCGGCGGCTATCAGAGCATCAGCGAGTTTATCGTGCCCGGTGGACGCCTGTACGAACAGCGTAACCGCGCGTGGGAGCTGATCAACGATATCCCGGGCGTCTCCTGCGTGAAGCCGAATGGGGCGCTCTATATGTTCCCGAAAATTGACGCAAAGCGCTTCAATATCCACGACGACCAGAAAATGGTGCTCGATTTCCTGCTGCAGGAAAAAGTGCTGCTGGTCCAGGGCACGGCGTTTAACTGGCCGTGGCCGGATCACGTGCGTATCGTGACGCTGCCGCGCGAAGATGACCTGGAAATGGCCATCAGCCGTTTCGGCCGCTTCCTCTCCGGATACCATCAGTAACGTTGCCTTTCTGCCGGGTGGCGCTGCGCTTACCCGGCCTACAAAATCCGCAAATTTGCATCTTGCCTCCCCTCCCCGCACAATGAACGCCTGTCGCAGTGAAGACAAAAGGTAACCTATGAGTCAGAGTCATTTCTTTGCCCACCTCTCCCGCCTGAAACTCATCAACCGCTGGCCGCTGATGCGCAATGTCCGTACGGAAAATGTGTCAGAGCACAGCCTGCAGGTTGCGATGGTCGCTCACGCGCTGGCCGCGATTAAAAATCGCAAATTCAACGGTCAGGTTAATGCGGAACGCATCGCCCTGCTGGCGATGTACCACGATGCGTCAGAAGTGCTCACCGGCGATCTGCCTACGCCGGTGAAATATTTCAACTCGCAGATTGCGCAGGAATATAAGGCCATTGAGAAAATTGCCCAGCAGAAGCTGATTGAGATGGTGCCCGAAGAGCTTCGTGATATTTTCGAGCCGCTTATCAACGAGCATCAGTACACGGAAGATGAAAAGTCGCTGGTTAAACAGGCCGACGCGCTGTGTGCCTATCTGAAGTGTCTCGAAGAGCTGTCCGCAGGGAATAACGAATTCTTGCTGGCGAAAACGCGCCTGGAAAAAACGCTGGAATCCCGCCGCAGCGAAGAGATGGATTACTTTATGCAGGTGTTTGTACCGAGCTTCCATTTATCGCTGGATGAGATCAGCCAGGATTCGCCACTCTGATTTACGCCCAGCGGCGCTGCGCCTGCAGGGCCTGCTGGCTTGTTGGCCGGGTAAGGCGCAGCCGCCACCCGGCAAAATGCTCAGAACGGAAACAGGACCGGTATCAATACCACGCACACCACCATCACCAGCACGGTGAACGGCACGCCCAGCTTCACGAAATCGCTGAATCGATAGTTCCCCGGTCCCAGCACCAGCGTGTTTACCGGTGAAGAGACCGGCGTCATAAACGCCGCGGAAGCGGCCATCGCCACCATCATCGCAAACGGATACGGCGATACGCCCATGGACTTCGCCATCGCCAGGGCGATAGGTGCCATCAGTACCGCCGTCGCGGTGTTCGAGATAAACAGGCCGATGGTGGCGCACATGATAAACAGGCAGACCATCATCATGTATGGCCCATACCCGCCGCCCACGTCCATTAAGCCTTTAACGATCAGATCTACCCCGCCGGTTTTTTGCAGCGCCAGGGCAAAAGGCATCATCCCGACAATGAGAATGATGCTCGGCCAGTGAATGGCCTTATAGGCGCTTTCGGCGTCAATGCAGCGGAATTTTCCCATCAACAGGCAGGCGATGATTGCCGCTACCGGATTGGGGATCTCATCGGTCAGCATCAGCGCCACCATCAATACCAGGCAAAAAATCGCATGGGGCGCCTGGCTGTGCGCGGGCGACGCGTCGCTCTCCTCAACGGGCATGTTGAGCACCACAAAATCACGCCCTTTTTGCCCGAGCTGGCTAATCAGCTTCCAGTTACCGACGACGAGAAAAATATCGCCCAGCAGGATCGGCTCATCCACCACCGCCCCTTCCATCGCCACGCCATCGCGCTTCAGCCCCACGACGTTCAGGCCATAGCGGGTGCGGAACCCCATCTCCCGCACGGTTTTACCCAGCAGTTCCGACTCCGGGATCAGCGACACCTCGGCCATGCCGACATCCAGCGCCTGATCGGAGAAATACTCCCCGCGCAGCACCATCGGTTCCAGCAGCTGTTCGCTGCAGAACTCGCGCAGGTCCACATCCGCGGCGGACATATCAATCAGCAGGACGTCACGCGCGCGGAATTCCGACACCCCGTTGACGTTGACGATCACCCGGCGAAACCGTCGCCAGCGCTCTACGCCGATCACATTCGCGCCATAGCGCTCACGCAGCTTCAGGTCATCCAGCCGCTGCCCCACCATCGGCGAGCCGGGCCGGATCGCCAGACGGCGCGCGCGCCCGGTAAGGCGGTACTCCTTAATCAGATCGCGGAAGGTGCGTCGCTTCCATCCTTCTTTATTTTTGTCCTGTTTTTCACCTTTCAGGGCAAAACGGGTCAGCAGCATGTAGACCACGCCCATGACCAGAATGACCAGCCCAAGCGGGGTGACGCTGAAAAAGCTAAAGCCCTCAAATCCTTCCCGGATCAGTTCGCTGTTGACCACCAGATTCGGCGGCGTGGCCACCAGGGTCATCATGCCGCTGATAAGCCCGGCAAAGCTCAGGGGCATCATCAGGCGCGACGGCGAGCTCTGCATCCGCATGGAAACGCTCAACACCACCGGGATAAAGATGGCGACCACGCCCGTGGAGCTCATAAACGCCCCCAGCCCGGCGACGGTTACCATCAGGTAGATCAGCATTTTGGTTTCGCTGCTGCCCGCCACTTTTACCAGCCACGCCCCCATAATGGTCGCTACGCCGGTGCGCACCAGACCATCCCCGATGATAAACAGGGCGGCAATCAGGATAACGTTGGGATCGCTAAATCCGGAGAAGGCTTCCGGCAGCGTCAGCGTTCCGCTGAGCACAAATGCGACGATAACAAACAGGGCGACGGCGTCCATGCGTACCTTGCCCGTGGCAAAAAGAATGATGGCGATTAAAAGCAGGCTCAGGACCCAAATCAGTTCACCGTTCACAACCTATCCTTGTCAGTGGAAGATGAGGAATTTTGCCATAAAAAAGCCCCAGCAATGTGGGGCCATATCATGGGATTACATTTTTAGCGAGACGGTTACAACTCCGTCAGAGGCTTTTGAAACAGACAGTGCCGTCAGTGAATCCAGCACCAGGTCTGCCTCGTCCAGGCGGGGAGATTCCGCCGGAACGTTAACGGCGATGACGTGGCTTCCTGCGTTCAGCCCGGCCAGTACGCCAGCCGCCGCATCTTCGACCACCACACACTCTGCAGGGTCCAGGCCCAGCAGTTCAGCGCCCAGTAAAAATGCGTCAGGCTCCGGTTTACCCCGCTTCACGCGCTCCGCCGTGATAAACACGTCCGGCGTTGGCAACCCTGCAGCCTTGTGCCGGGCGTGGGCCACCGGCACGGAACCGGAGGTGACGATAGCCCACGGGATCTGCGCCTCGTTCAGATGCTCAAGCAGTTCGCGCGCGCCCGGTAACGCGGTGATGCCGTCCGTATCGGTGGCTTCAATGTGTTCCAGGTACTTGAACTCCGCCTGAATGTCCTCCTCAGAGCGTCCGGCCAGGAAGTGCCGTAGCGAGGTAATGGCCTGTTTGCCATGGATAAAATTCAGCACGTCCTGATGGTCGATGCCATGTCTGTCAGCCCAATGGCACCAGGAACGTTCCACAACCGGCAGCGAGTCCACCAGCGTACCGTCCAGATCAAACAGAAAACCTCTACACTGCACACGCACCTCCGTCAGGCATTAATGATTTGTTGAATTTCGTTGCTGCTTAAATGGTACTGACGCGGGCAGGCGTGCCACGCGCTCAGCATACGCTGATATTTATCCCACATCGGGGTCTGCGCGTTGAAGCCGTGGGTGCCCGCGTCAAAGTGGGTATAACGCCCTTCCGTATTCACCATAAAGCGAACATAGCTGAGATAACGCGCTTCCGTTGCGGCATCAAAGCCTAAGAAGGTCACGCGGCGCTCGTCAATGGACTGCTGATCTTTGAGATTCGTCCAGGACACATGCAGGGCGTGATACATCTCCATAATGTCGATCACGATGCGACAGGTTTCTTCTTTCAGCTCGCCAAACTCGCGGTCCAGTTCGCGCATTTGTAGACCAAAGCCGCGTTCGACGATGGTTTGCAGGCGGCTGTAGCGCGCAGCGTTATCGGGATCAAGCATAGTCATCATCTTGTACTGGTTAGACAAAATCAGACGTTGGGCATGGGTCATTTCCATCTTTCGACTCCTGTAGCGCATTGCACTTAAAAAAAAGACACGGTAACTGATTGTTACTGTGCCCTCTTTTCTTGGTCGTTTCGATGATCAATCACAAGTCATCGAGGAATGTTTTATCCAGTTGCTTAAATGCACGCTTTAACGTGTCCGCCAGCGCCTGGTAATCCGGCTTGCCTTCCACCGGGGCGAGCGCCTGCCCGGCCTCTTCCAGTTTACCGCGCACTTCATAAAACCAGTGTAAAATAGAAGGGGGAAGTGGCGTGATGGACCGTTTACCTAACCACCACAGGCCCTGCATTGGCAGGCTTAATGCGAAGAGCGCCGTGGCAACGGCAGGACCAAGCTGTCCACCCAACGCAATCTGCCAGCACAGCGTAAAGATAGCGACAGGCGGCATAAAGCGAATCGCATAGCGCGTGGCGCGGATGGTGCGATTCTCAATAAACATCGGCGCAAGGCGCTTTTCCATCGGCCACGTCTTTGCGTAATGCTGTCCCCGACGAAACAGGCTAAAGAAATTAACGGACGGGTTCTCTGGTGTCGACATGGCTGTACCTCAACTTCACATATAAAAATTAAAATTTTCGTGCAAAACCACAACAAGCTATGACAACGTTCAAAATATTTTGTCATCACTACCCCGTATCGGGTATCCTGTGCCAGCCTGATAGGGCCTTAGACGAGAATCATTAGCTCGTCAAATTATTGCATATTATGCCATTGGCTGAAAATTGTGCAAAATGGCATAAAATCATAGTTATTTCTTCCATCATGCCACAATGTTCGTTTGGCATGATGTTAATCATAAATGTCCGGGTCATCATGCGTTACGCTGTTAGACTCACTGACGTTTTTTTAGCCACGTATCAATAATAGGTACTTCCATGTCGAGTAAGTTAGTACTGGTTCTGAACTGCGGTAGCTCCTCACTGAAATTCGCCATCATCGATGCGCTCAACGGTGACGAATACCTCTCTGGTTTGGCCGAATGTTTCCATCTGCCTGAAGCACGTATCAAGTGGAAGATGGACGGCAGCAAACAAGAAGCGGCTTTAGGTGCAGGCGCCGCTCACAGTGAAGCGCTGAACTTTATCGTTAACACTATTCTGGCACAAAAACCAGAACTGTCTACTCAGCTGACTGCGATTGGTCACCGTATCGTCCACGGCGGCGAAAAATACACCAGCTCCGTGGTGATCGACGACTCTGTGATCCAGGGCATCAAAGACTCTGCCTCTTTCGCACCGCTGCACAACCCGGCTCACCTGATCGGTATCGCTGAAGCGCTGAAATCCTTCCCGAATCTGAAAGACAAAAACGTGGCCGTATTCGACACCGCGTTCCATCAGACCATGCCGGAAGAGTCTTACCTCTATGCCCTGCCATACAGCCTGTACAAAGAGCACGGCGTACGTCGTTACGGCGCGCACGGCACCAGCCACTTCTATGTGACTCAGGAAGCGGCAAAAGTGCTGAACAAGCCGGTTGAAGAACTGAACATCATCACCTGCCACCTAGGCAACGGTGGTTCTGTTTCTGCTATCCGCAACGGTAAATGTGTTGATACGTCCATGGGTCTGACCCCGCTGGAAGGTCTGGTGATGGGTACCCGTTCCGGTGACATCGACCCGGCGATCATCTTCCACCTGCACGACACCCTGGGCATGAGCGTTGACCAGATCAACAAAATGCTGACCAAAGAGTCTGGCCTGCTGGGTCTGACCGAAGTCACCAGCGACTGCCGTTACGTTGAAGACAACTACGCAGAGAAAGAAGACGCTAAACGTGCAATGGACGTTTACTGCCACCGTCTGGCGAAATACATCGGCTCTTACACTGCGCTGATGGAAGGCCGTCTGGACGCGGTTATCTTCACCGGTGGTATCGGTGAGAACGCGGCAATGGTTCGTGAACTGTCCCTGGGCAAACTGGGCGTTCTGGGCTTCGAGGTTGATCACGAGCGTAACCTGGCTGCCCGCTTCGGCAAGTCTGGCTTCATCAACAAAGAAGGCACCCGCCCTGCTCTCGTTATCCCAACTAACGAAGAACTGGTCATCGCGCAAGACGCGCACCGCCTGACTGCCTGATTCCACACCGCCAGCAATGCTGGCGGTGCTGTTTTGTAACCCGCCCGATTTGGGCGGTAACGAAAGAGGATAAACCGTGTCCCGTACTATTATGCTGATCCCTACCGGAACCAGCGTCGGCCTGACCAGCGTCAGCCTTGGCGTGATCCGTGCTATGGAACGCAAAGGCGTTCGTCTGAGCGTCTTTAAGCCAATCGCCCAGCCACGTGCCGGTGGCGATGCGCCAGACCAGACCACCACCATCGTTCGCAAGAACTCCAATCTGCCAGCGGCTGAACCGCTGAAGATGAGCCACGTTGAGTCTCTGCTCTCCAGCAACCAGAAAGACGTGCTGATGGAAGAGATCATCGCCAACTACCATGCTAACGCGCAAGACGCGGAAGTGGTGCTGGTTGAAGGTCTGGTTCCAACCCGCAAACACCAGTTTGCCCAGTCTCTGAACTTCGAAATCGCGAAAACCCTGAACGCAGAGATCGTTTTCGTGATGTCTCAGGGCACTGACACCCCGGAACAGCTGAACGAGCGTATCGAACTGACGCGCAGCAGCTTCGGCGGCGCGAAAAATACCAATATCACCGGCGTGATCGTCAACAAGCTGAACGCGCCAGTGGATGAGCAGGGCCGTACTCGCCCTGACCTGTCCGAGATCTTCGACGACTCGTCCAAAGCGAAAGTCATCAAAGTTGACCCGGCTAAGCTGCAGGAATCCAGCCCGCTTCCGGTTCTGGGCGCGGTGCCATGGAGCTTCGATCTGATTGCCACCCGTGCAATCGACATGGCGCGTCACCTGAACGCGACCGTGATTAACGAAGGCGACATTAACACCCGTCGCGTGAAGTCCGTGACCTTCTGTGCGCGTAGCATTCCGCACATGCTGGAACACTTCCGCGCAGGTTCCCTGCTGGTGACCTCCGCAGACCGTCCTGACGTGCTGGTTGCAGCCTGCCTGGCCGCAATGAACGGCGTGGAAATCGGTGCGATCCTGCTGACCGGTGCCTACGAGATGGACCCACGCGTCAGCAAGCTGTGCGAACGCGCGTTCGCTACCGGCCTGCCGGTCTTCATGGTGAACACCAACACCTGGCAGACCTCCCTGAGCCTGCAGAGCTTCAACCTGGAAGTGCCGGTTGATGACCACGAGCGTATCGAGAAAGTTCAGGAATACGTTGCGGGTTACATCAACGCAGACTGGATCGAATCCCTGACCGCGACCTCCGAGCGCAGCCGCCGTCTGTCTCCGCCAGCATTCCGTTACCAGCTGACCGAGCTGGCGCGTAAAGCGGGCAAACGCGTTGTTCTGCCAGAAGGCGACGAACCACGTACCGTTAAAGCGGCGGCTATCTGTGCAGAGCGCGGCATCGCGACCTGTGTGCTGCTGGGTAACCCGGATGAGATCAACCGCGTAGCGGCCTCTCAGGGCGTTGAGCTGGGCGCAGGCATCGAAATCGTTGACCCGGAAGTGGTTCGCGAAAGCTACGTTGCCCGTCTGGTTGAGCTGCGTAAGAGCAAGGGCATGACCGAAGCCGTTGCGCGTGAGCAGCTGGAAGACAACGTGGTGCTGGGCACGCTGATGCTGGAGCAGGACGAAGTTGACGGTCTGGTTTCCGGTGCGGTTCACACCACGGCGAACACCATCCGTCCACCGCTGCAGCTGATCAAAACCGCGCCAGGCAGCTCTCTGGTGTCTTCCGTGTTCTTCATGCTGCTGCCTGAACAGGTTTACGTTTACGGCGACTGCGCGATCAACCCGGATCCAACCGCAGAGCAGCTGGCTGAGATCGCTATCCAGTCCGCAGACTCCGCGACCGCTTTCGGTATCGAGCCACGCGTGGCGATGCTCTCCTACTCCACCGGCACATCTGGTGCAGGTAGCGACGTAGAGAAAGTGCGTGAAGCGACCCGTATTGCGCAGGAAAAACGTCCTGATCTGATGATCGACGGCCCGCTGCAGTACGATGCCGCAGTCATGGCTGACGTTGCAAAATCCAAAGCGCCGAACTCGCCGGTTGCAGGTCGCGCTACCGTGTTCATCTTCCCGGATCTGAACACCGGTAACACCACCTACAAAGCGGTACAGCGTTCTGCCGACCTGATCTCCATCGGGCCAATGCTGCAGGGCATGCGCAAACCTGTGAACGACCTGTCTCGTGGCGCACTGGTAGACGATATCGTTTACACCATCGCGCTGACAGCGATCCAGTCTTCGCAGCAGCAGTAATGTATTGCCGGATGGCGCTTCGCTTATCCGGCCTACAAAACCGTAGGCCCGGTAAGCGCTAGCGCCACCGGGCAACAAAAAGGCGACCACTTAACCGGTCGCCTTTTTTATTTACAGCAGTTCGCGCGCCGCCGATACAATGTCATGTGCCGTCAGGCCATACTCTTTCTGCAGGAAATCCTGCGTTCCCACCTGGCCGTAACGCTCCTTGACCCCGACCCGCCGCATCGGCACCGGACAGGTTTCCACCAGCACTTCCGCTACCGCCGACCCCAGCCCGTTGTGAATGCTGTGGTTTTCACAGGTCACGATGCGCCCGGTTTTCTCGGCGTAGTTTTTCACCAGCATCCGGTCGATGGGCTTCAGGGTAAACATGTCGATGACCGCCGCGCTGACGCCCTCCTGCTCAAGCTGCCGCGCCGCCTCAAGGGCTTCTCCAACCATGATGCCGTTGGCAATCAGCGTAATATCGCTCCCCTCGCGCAGCACGTTACCTTTTCCAATGGTGAAGGTGGAGCCCGGCGCATACACGCTCGGCGCCTGCTTACGAATGGTCCGCACCCAGTAGAAGCCGTCGAGATCGATAAGCTGGCGCAGCACGTCCTCAAACATCACCGCGTCGGTCACCTCCAGCACCACCGAATGCGCCAGCCCGCGCACAATGCCCATATCCTCAAACGACATGTGCGTTCCGCCGTTGTGGCAGGCCGTCACGCCCGCGTCTGAGGCAATCACCTTCACGTTGTTGCGCTGATAGTCGAGGGACATAAACAGCTGGTCAAAGCAGCGGCGGCTGGCAAAGGCGGTGAAGGTGTGAACGAACGGCTTGCGGCCGGTAAGCGACAGCCCGGCTGCCGTGCCGATGACGTTGGCTTCCATAATGCCGCAGTTAATCACGTGCTGCGGATAGTCGCGCGCCACGCCGTCCATCGCCATCGAGCTCATCAGGTCGGCTTCAAGCGCAATGATGTCGCTTCCGGCCTCAATTTGCTTTGCCACGAAGCCCGCGTAAACTTTACGCATCTCAACGGCGTCTTTCTGTCCTGCCGGTGCAACCTTAATCATGTGAAGCCTCCAGTTGGCGAATCGTCTCGTTGAGGGCCGCTTTGCTCTCCGCGGTCAATCGCAGGTGATGCGAGTTGCTGAGCTGCTCCAGGTACGGCACACCCTGCCCCTTAATGCTATCGAGGATGACGACTAACGGACGCGCATCGGCAGCCGGGACCCGCGACGTCACCGCCAGCAGCGCCGGAATGTCGTCCCCCTTCACCGTCACCACGTCAAAGCCAAAGGCGCGGAATTTGCCCTCGAGGTCGAACGCGCAGATGATCTCGTCCAGCTCGCCGTCGAGCTGCTGTTTATTCCAGTCGACAAATACCGTCAGGTTGTTCAGGCGATGATGGGCAATAAACTGGAACGCTTCCCAGCACTGCCCCTCGTTCAGCTCGCCGTCGCCGACGATGCAGAAGACCCGATTCGGCCGCCCTGCCAGCCTGTGCGACAGCGCCATGCCGCCGGCGATGGAAATCCCCTGTCCCAGCGAACCGGTGGTAGCATCTACGCCGCGCGTTTTCAGGCGGTCCGGGTGGCTGGGCAGGCGCGTACCGTTCTGGTTAAGCGTGCTCAGCTCTTCTATCGGGAAGTAGCCCTTGATCGCCAGGGTGCTGTAGAGCGCCGGGCCCGCATGGCCTTTTGACAGCACAAAGTAGTCTCGCTCCGGCCAGTCCGGGTCCGCCGGGTCGATTTTCATCACCGCGCCGTACAGCACGGCCAGGGTTTCAACCACCGACATGCTGCCCCCGTAGTGGCCAAAGCCCAGCTGCGTCAGGGATTTCAGCGTCTCCAGGCGGATCTGACGCGCGAGTTCAGTTATCTCTTTCTCATTCATGATTTGGCTCCGGTGTTTTCCTGCGCGTTACCGCCTGCAGGTTTGTTTTTCGCGAAGACGTTGTACGCCACCAGCAGCGCGAACAGCGCCACGACCAGCCCGGTGATGGCCAGCGGCGACAGGAAGCGCGCCAGGTTGCCGAGCACAATCCCAACCGCGCCGAAGTCGGCGTCAGAGAAGGTGGTGTTGGCAAAGCCAATGGCGCCCAGTACCGGCAGCAGCAGGACCGGCAGGAAGGTAATCAGCAGGCCGTTGGCAAAGGCGCCAATCATCGCCCCACGACGTCCGCCGGTGGCGTTACCGAACACGCCCGCGGTTGCGCCGGTGAAGAAGTGCGGCACCACGCCCGGGAGGATCAGCACCCAGCTAAACTGACCGCAGATGAACAACCCCACAATCCCGCCGAGGAAGCTGAACAGGAAGCCAATCAGCACCGCGTTAGGTGCATAGGGATACACCACCGGGCAGTCCAGCGCAGGACGCGCGTTCGGCACCAGTTTTTCCGAGAAGCCGGTAAAAGCCGGGACGATTTCCGCCAGAATCAGGCGTACGCCCTGAAGGATGATGAATACGCCCGCCGCGAAGGTGATAGCCATGATGATGGCGTACACGAGGTAGTTCTGACCGGCGCTGAAGGTGGCCTCGACGTACTCGCGCCCGGCGCTCACCGCCAGGATCAGGTAGATAATCATCATGGTCAGGGAGATGGAGATTGAGCTGTCGCGCAGGAAGCTCAGGTTCTTCGGCAGGTTCATCTCTTCGGTTGAGCGGGAGCCTTTGCCAACCTTGCTGCCAATCCAACCGGACAGCACGTAGCCCAGCGTGCCGAAGTGGCCGAAGGCAATCTCATCGTTGCCGGTAATGCGCTTCATGTAGCGCTGCGCAATCGCCGGGAAGAAAGCCATGATCAGGCCGAGGATTAGCGACCCGGTAAAGACCAGCCCTACGCCTTCAAAGCCCGCCACCGTCAGGATCACGCCAATCATGCACGCCATATAAAACGTGTGGTGCCCGGTCAGGAAGATGTACTTCAGGCGGGTAAAGCGTGCGACGATAATATTCGCCACCATCCCGAAGGCCATAATCAGCGCGGTCGCTGCACCGTATTTTTCGAGCGCAATGGACACAATGGCTTCATTGTTTGGAATAATGCCCTGAATAGTAAAAGCGTGTTCAAACATGCCGCCTAACGGATTTAACGATCCGACCAGCACGGTGGCACCGCCGCCCAGTACAATAAAGCCCAGAATAGTTTTAATGGTCCCTTTCACCACGTCTGAAAACGCTTTTTTTTGCGCAACCAGACCGATTAACGCAATTAAACCCACCAGCACCGAAGGGACTTTTAAAATATCAACAACGAAATTCAGCGTTTCAAGGATAAACATATCCACCTCGCCTTATCAGGGTTATTGTCTTTCGAACCAGGCGCGCAGCTGCGCTTCAAGTTCGTTGATGTCGATGATGTTGTTGATCACCACCAGCTGGCTCTCCGGCACGCTGGCGCTGGCCGCAATGTCTTTTGCCATCACGAACAGATCGGCCGCGCCCGGCGTCGCCGAGGAGAGATCGGAGTGTTCAACCTCAGCCTCAATCTCCAGCTTTTTGAGCACCTTTTTAATATTCATTTCGACCATAAAACTGCTGCCCAGGCCGGAACCGCAAATAGCCATGATTTTCATTGTTGTCCCCTTATTTTGAGTAGAGTACGCCCCATCACGCTGACGCGTAATGTAGTGAAAAACCGGATTACAGAATTAAATCAGAAGCGGTTAATAATTGTTTTAATTTCCTCCAGGGTATTCGCCTGATGCAGTTTCTCCATCTCCTCGTCGCTGGAAAATAATTCTGCGAGTGCGGATATCATTTCGATATGGCTATGTTTGTCAGGTGCCGCGAGCATGATAATCACATCGACAGGGTCAAACTCACCGGCACCAAACGAGACGCCCTGTTTTAGTTTTAATAACGACAACCCCAGTCCTTTGGCGCCTTCCTCCGGCCGCGCATGCGGCATCGCCAGCCCTGGTGCCAGCACATAATAAGGTCCTAACGTGTGGTGCTGCTTGATGATGGCCGTGACGTAGTCAGGCTCAATCACCTGCAAATCCAGCAGCGGCTTCGCGCACAGCTTCAGCGCCTGCGGCCAGTCTTCCACGCTCTCCTGCAGCGTGATGGTTGTATCATATATCCATTTTTTGAGCACTTTTCACTCCCGCCACACGTTTAAGATGAGCAAACTTTATTCAACGCATCGCGGATTGACTGCGATCGCGATCACAAAGATAGCGCTACCAATCGTTAACATGCAGAAATGTGATAGCGCTATCAAATTGCAATCACGTTGCTAAATCACAGCAAAAAAAGGGATTTAAGGCGTATACTGCCTGTCACGTGAAACGAAGGAAAAAAAGAACGCGTCTGGTCAGCAGGAAGGTGTATGTCTCTAACCCGAAAACGGCGCAGTACTGGTAAAGTGACACTCGCCGATGTCGCACAGCTTGCCGGTGTGGGCACGATGACCGTGTCCCGTGCGCTTCGCACGCCCGAACAGGTTTCCGATAAACTACGAGAAAAAATAGAAGCCGCGGTACAAGAGTTAGGCTATATGCCCAATCTTGCAGCCAGTGCCCTTGCCTCGGCCTCGTCATGGACAATAGCCATGGTGGTGCCCAACCTCTCCGAAGCCGGCTGCTCGGAGATGTTCGCCGGGCTACAGCAGGTGCTGCAGCCTGCCGGATATCAGATCATGCTGGCAGAATCCCAGCATCGTCTTGAGCAGGAGGAGAAGTTGCTGGAGACGCTGCTGGCGTCAAATATCGCCGCAGCGATTTTGCTCAGCGTTGAACATACCGACACCGTTCGCCACTGGCTGAAAAACGCCTCGATTCCGGTGATGGAGATGGGCGCCATGCGCGCCGATCCGATTGATATGAACATCGGGATTGATAACGTGGCGGCCATGTTTGAGCTCACGGAGATGGTGATTAAGCGCGGCTATCAAAACATTGGCCTGCTGTGCGCCAACCAGGAGCAGTGGATTTTCCAGCAGCATCTGCAGGGCTGGTATAAAGCCATGCTTCGCCACCATATGTCGCCTAACCGGGTCATTAACGCGGCGATGCCGCCGAGCTTCTCGACCGGCGCGGCGCAGCTGCCCGAATTCCTGCTGGCGTGGCCTGAGCTGGATGCGCTAGTGTGCGTCTCTGACGAGCTGGCCTGCGGCGCGCTGTACGAGTGCCAGCGCAGGCGAATCAAAGTGCCGGACGATCTGGCAGTGGTAGGGTTTGGCGATAGCGACGTGAGCCGCGTCTGTCAGCCGCCGCTGACGACCATGGCGGTGCCGCATCGTAAGATTGGCATCGAAGCCGGGAAAGCGCTACTGGATCGCCTGAATGGCGGAGACTGGCGCGATCAAAAGCCCATCGCGTCCAGCCTGTGTCTGAGAGAAAGCTGCTGACGATTACTCAGCCTCTTCCTCTTTTTCTGATTTGGTCGATTCGTTTTTGGCGTTGCGGGTCATCCACAGCGCCAGCGCTTTTAACGAATCCGGCGTGAACTCGTCGCAGCGCGCGGTGATCTCTTCCGGCGTCATCCAGCTGACTTCACTCACTTCTTCTTCCTGCAGGGCGAACGGGCCGTGGGAGACGCAGCTAAACAGCCCGCCCCAGACGCGGCAGTTCTCGTCTTCGAAATAGAACTGACCGTGCTCGGCAAACGGCACGCCGGCGATGCCTAACTCCTCTTCCGCTTCACGACGCGCAGAATCCAGCAGCACTTCATCCGCCTGGACGACGCCGCCTGCAGTGGCATCCAGCATACCCGGGAGAAAATCTTTGGTGTCCGTGCGGCGCTGAACCAGAATTTTACCCATACCGTCATGCACAACGATATATGTCGCACGGTGACGCAGGCGCTCCGCACGCATTTGCTCGCGGCTGGCCTGCGCGATCACTTCATTCTCTTCGTTGACAATGTCAACCCACTCTGTACTTGCCAAATGACTCTGCTCCACCATCGGGAAACCTTCTTTTCTAAGCGCTCTTTCGGCGCGTTTGCAGTTGAGGTGTAACTTACGGATTAATCGCTACCTGCGCAATAACTTGCTGATCATTAAGTGCGATAACGCTCAGGGTATTTCCCTCCAGCATGCCGTAGCTCGCAGGATACCCGCCTTTTGGGATACTGACCGAGCCCGGATTAAAGTGATAAATCTCACCGCGTTTTTCCGCAACCGGAATATGAGTATGACCGTAAACCAGGACATCGCCAGCCGCGAGGGCCGGGAGATTATCCGGGCCGAAAAGATGCCCGTGGGTCAGGAACAGACGGTGTTGTTCGAGCAGCACCTGCTGCCACGGCGCGGTAATGGGAAAATGCAGCAGCATCTGGTCCACTTCGCTGTCACAGTTGCCGCGAACGGCGATGATGCGCGAGGCATACGGGTTGAGTTTTTCCGCGACCTGCGCAGGGTCATAGCCTTCCGGCAGCGCGTTGCGTGGGCCGTGATTCAACACGTCACCCAGAATAATCAGCCACTGCGCACCGCTTTTCTCAAACAGAGAAAGGACACGCTCGGTCGCGGGCAGCGATCCATGGATATCCGACGCAAACATCAGTTTCATCAGTCACTCCTCGGGAAAACAAACTGCCCCCATCATACCTGAAGCGTCAGGGCTTATCAGCCCGCGCGCTTAGCCGAGAGTGCCACATAGCGCTGTACGGAGGCACGCTGCCACTGGAATGCGGCATAATCCACCAGCAGCTGCGGCACCTCATCACCGTTGAGGATCAGGCGGTTTAGCATCAACGCCAGATCGGCATCCGCAATGCACCACTCGCCGAACAGGTTTGGGTTGCCATGGGCGAGCAGTAAGGAGGCGGTTTCAATCAGCTTCTGCGCGCTTTCCTGGCCTTCTGCGCTGAGAGCGGGCTTTTTCACCCCGGCAAACACGACGTCCGTCGAGCGTTCCACGCGAATCGGCACCAGATCGCTGCGCAGCCACGCCTGGATCTGCCGCGCCCGGGCGCGCTTTTGCAGATCGTGAGGATAGATACGCTCCCACTCCGGGGGGGCGAACCGATCTTCCAGGTATTCATCGATCGCCGACGATTCGCTCAGGGCAAATCCGTCAATCTCCAGCACCGGCACGCGACGGGTCAGGTCGTAACCCTGCCACTGCGGCTTGAGATGTTCACCGCCGTCGAGATCAACGGTCTTCAGGGTAAAAGCGAGTCCTTTTTCGGCCAGCGCAACGTAAACGCTCATGACATAGGGAGAAAAGAAGTTCGCATCGGACCACAACGTGATGACGGGCTGGTTCATAACATCCTCATAGGCTGATCGGTTTTTACTCAACATATAATCTCTTTGCCTCGCTGTCACTTGATGAAAACTCACGATTTACAACAACCACCTATACTCATTTGTCATGGCACCACTATTCGCATGGACAGGAGTTGAGAATGATCGACCTTTATTATGCCCCTACCCCAAACGGCCATAAGATCACCCTCTTTCTTGAAGAAGCCGAGCTGGATTACAGGATCATTCGCGTGGATATCAGCAAAGGCGAGCAGTTCAGCCCTCTCTTTCTGGCTATCTCGCCGAATAATAAAATCCCGGCCATCATTGATAACCAGCCGGCGGACGGGGGCAGACCGTTGAGCCTGTTTGAATCCGGTGAAATTTTGCTCTACCTGGCGGAGAAAACCGGCACGCTGCTGAGCGGCGAACTGCGCGAGCGCCACCATACGCTGCAATGGCTTTTCTGGCAGGCAAGCGGGCTGGGCCCCATGCTGGGACAAAATCATCATTTTACCGCTTACGCCCCGCAACCCATTCCTTACGCGATAGAACGCTATCAGGTTGAGACGCAGCGGCTCTATGACGTTCTGAACCGTCGGCTGGAGAAAACGCCGTGGCTCGGGGGCGATCATTACAGTATTGCCGACATCGCCTGCTGGCCGTGGGTGAATACGCATGAAAAACACCGAATTGACCTGGCCGCTTACCCGGCGGTGAACAACTGGTTTGAGCGCATCCGGACCCGCCCGGCGACCGAGCGAGCGATGCAAAAAATCCAGCAAATTTAACCCGGTATGAGGCTGGGTGCCTGTGAGGCTCTCATGTATTATGGGCAGGAAATACTGACACGGAGAAGACCTGCAATGTCACAGCCAGACGCCATTATTCGTATAAAAAATTTACGCCTGCGTACCTTCATCGGTATCAAAGAGGAAGAGATCGCCAACCGTCAGGATATTGTTATTAACGTGGTGATTCACTACCCCGCAGACAAAGCGCGCGCCAGCGAAGACATCAATGACGCGCTGAACTACCGCACAATCACCAAGAACATTATCCAGTTTGTGGAGAATAACCGTTTCTCTCTGCTGGAAAAATTAACTCAGGATGTGCTCGATATCGCACGCGAACATCACTGGGTCACTTATGCTGAAGTTGAGATCGATAAACTTCACGCCCTGCGTTACGCCGACTCCGTCTCTATGACGTTAAGCTGGAAACGCCAGGCGTAAACCTGGAGGTTGTATGAAGATTTTGCTGACCGGCGGTACTGGCCTGATTGGTCGTCACCTCATTGCGCGTCTGCAGGCCTTGCACCACGACATCACCGTGGTCACGCGCAGCCCGGAAAAAGCGCGTCAGGTGCTGGGGGCAGGTGTTGATATCTGGAAAAATCTGGCCGAGCAGCAAAATCTGGACGGTTTCGACGCCGTTATTAACCTCGCGGGAGAACCCATCGCCGATAAGCGCTGGACGGAAGAGCAAAAACAGCTGTTATGCAGCAGCCGGTGGAACATTACCGAAAAGCTGGTCGAGCTGATCCGCAACAGCCATACGCCGCCTTCCGTGCTGATTTCGGGTTCCGCAGTAGGCTATTACGGCGATCTTGGCGAGGTGGTGGTGACCGAGGAAGAGCCTCCCCATAACGAGTTTACCCATAAGCTCTGCGCCCAGTGGGAGCGTATCGCCTGCGCGGCGCAGAGCGATCGGACCCGCGTCTGCCTGCTGCGGACCGGTGTCGTCCTCGCGCCGAAAGGCGGCATTCTGGCGAAGATGCTCCCGCCATTCCGACTCGGCCTTGGCGGCCCGATCGGTAATGGCCGTCAGTATATGGCGTGGATCCATATCGACGATATGGTCAACGGGATTCTCTGGCTGCTGGATAACGATCTGCGCGGGCCGTTTAACATGGTTGCGCCGTATCCGGTGCGAAATGAACAGTTTGCCCACGCGCTGGGACATGCCCTGCACCGCCCGGCGATATTGCGCGTGCCTGCGACGGCGATTCGGCTGCTGATGGGTGAAGCGTCTGTTCTGGTACTGGGCGGACAGAGAGCGCTGCCAAAACGGCTGGAAGCGGCCGGGTTTGCGTTCCGCTGGTATGAATTAGAAGAGGCACTGGGGGATGTGGTGCGGTGAATATGGTACAGTGACAGGCCATGTTCCGAAGAAATGGCGTAACAATGGCAACCATCACCACTCCCCGGCTTTACCTCACCCCTTTTGAACCCACTGACTGGGCCTTCTTCCGCTCGCTGCGTGAAGATCGCCGCATCATGCGCTATATGGCCGCCATCGCCCCGGAAAAAGAGACCCGACGCGTGTTTGCCGCGCGACTCGCTGCTGCTCATGTGTTTGTCATTCGCGCCCGGGATGATGATGCGCCGCTGGGCGATATCGGCCTGCAGATTAGCGCTGAGAATCGTGAAGAGGCCGACATCGGCTATACGGTTGTGCCTGCCGCGCAGGGGAAAGGTATCGCCAGCGAAGCGCTGCGCGCGGTGTGTGATTACGCCTTTAACCAGACCGGCGTGAAGGCGATTAATGCGTACGTACTGGCGGACAACGGCGGGTCAGTGCGGGTGCTGGAGAAAGCGGGATTTGTGCGCACTCAGGTACTGGAAAAAGCGTATGAGATTGATGGCGTGCGCTATGACGACTGGGTGTACCGGCTGGAGTATAGTGCGGCCTGAATGCCGGGCGGCACTGCGTTTGCCCGGCCTACGGTTTTGTAGGCCCGGTAAGCGAAGCGCCACCGGGCGATTGGGCTGCACTGCGGTCTGATGCCCTCTTACTTCAGAGAGCCTTTAAGGAACTGCTGCAAACGCGGGCTTTGCGGGTTTGCCAGCACCTCGTCCGGGTGGCCCTGCTCTTCAATTTTCCCCTGATGCAGGAAAATCACGTGGTTCGAGACGTTACGGGCGAAGCCCATCTCGTGCGTCACCACCACCATCGTTTTGCCCTCTTCGGCCAGCTTCTGCATGATGCGCAGCACTTCGCCAACGAGTTCAGGGTCCAGCGCGGAGGTCGGTTCGTCGAACAGCAGCACCTCGGGCTCCATCGCCAGCGCGCGGGCGATAGAGACACGCTGCTGCTGACCGCCGGAGAGATGCACCGGGTATTTCATCTGCTGGCGTTCGTCAATGCCCACTTTCGCCAGGTATTTCACCGCGCGCTCGCGGGCTTCATGCTTGCTCAGGCCCAGCACCTGAACCGGTGCTTCCATCACGTTCTCCAGCACCGTCATGTGGCTCCAGAGGTTAAAGTGCTGGAATACCATCGTCAGGCGCGTACGCAGCAGGCGCAGCTGGTTCTTGTCTGCCACCTTCAGCTGACCGTCTTTGTCACGCACCAGGTTGATATTCTGCCCGCTCACCACAATTGAGCCTTCACTCGGCTTTTCGAGGAAGTTGATGCAGCGCAGGAAGGTACTTTTTCCCGAGCCGGATGAGCCGATGATACTGATCACGTCGCCCGCATTCGCCTGCAGCGACACCCCTTTCAGCACTTCATGTTCGCCGTAGCGTTTGTGCAAATCAATTACGTTTAATTTGTTCTCAGCCATCATCTTTCTCAGTGCGTCGAAGAAGGTTTTATATGCTGCAACCAGCGTTTTTCAGCCTTACGGAACAGGCTAATCAGAACATAAGAGATAATTAAATAGAGCACCGCCGCAATGCCAAACGCGGTAAACGGCTGATAGGTTGCGGAGTTAATATCGCGCGCTATTTTGAGCAGGTCCGGCACCGTCGCGGTAAAGGCGAGCGCAGTCGAGTGCAGCATCAAAATCACTTCGTTACTGTAGGCCGGTAACGCGATACGCAGGGCCGATGGCAGAATGATGCAGCGGTAGAGTTTCACCGACGAGAAGCCGTAGGCCCGGGCTGCTTCAATTTCACCGTAAGGAACAGAACGAATCGCCCCCGCGAAAATCTCCGTGGTGTAGGCGCAGGTGTTAAGCGTCAACGCCAGCACCGTACAGTTCAGACCGCTGCGGAAGAACGCATTCAGCATCTCAGTGCCTTTTACGATCTCAAGCGTATACATTCCCGAGTAGAACACCAGCAGCTGCACGTACAGCGGCGTACCGCGAAAGACGTAGGTGAACAGCCAGATCGGGAACTGGATAAATTTATTGTTCGAGACGCGGCCAATGGCGAGAAACACCGCCAGAATACCGCCCATTACCACGGAGGAGATCAGCAGCCAGAGCGTAATCGCCACGCCGGTAAAGCGGTAGCCATCTGTCCACAGCAGCGATTTCCAGTATTCCTGAATAATCTCAATCACAGGTCAGCCCTCTTCACACCCACGGAGTAGCGACGCTCCAGCAGAAGCAGCACACCATTGGAGACGGTCGTAAAGACCAGATAAATCACGCCACAGACCACCGCAAAATAGAACGGCTCCCAGGTGCTCTTACCCGCCAGCTGAGTCGCTTTCACGACGTCTTCCAGACCGAGCAGCGAGACCAGCGCTGTTGCTTTGAGGATAACCTGCCAGTTGTTCCCGATGCCCGGCAGCGCGTAGCGCATCATGGCCGGGAACATAATCCGACGAAACGTTTGTGATGAGGTAAAACCAAATGCGGTTGCCGCCTCAATGTGACCTTTCGGCACGGCCATGTAAGCACCGCGGAAGGTTTCAGTGAAGTAGGCGCCGTAGATAAAACCGAGGGTAATAATACCGGCCACCATCGGGTCGATATCAATTTGTCCCATGCCCATCGCGTCTGTTATGCCGTTAAGCGCAATCTGCAGACCGTAAAAAATCAGCAGCATCAGCACCAGATCGGGAACGCCGCGAATGAGCGTGGTGTAGCCTTCAAAGATTAGCGCCAGGGGTTTGTTAGCTGAAAGCTTCGCCCCTGCGCCTGCCAGACCTATCAGCACCGCCAGCACCACGGAGCTGATAGCCAGCTCAAGGGTGACAAGCGCGCCCTGTAAAATAACGCCAGAAAATCCGTACAGCATACCGCGAGCCCTGTCGTATCGTGAGTGGTGGAACCGTGTCTTTTCCCCTCCCGCCGTGGGAGGGGCCGCACGTTATATGACGGGGCGATTAGCCGCCGTAAACATTAAAATCAAAGTACTTTTTCGCCAGCTTGTCGTAGGTGCCGTCTGCGCGCATTTCAGCGAACGCCTTGTTCAGCGCCTCACGCAGTTCGTTGTCTTCTTTGCGCAGGCCCATACCGGTGCCCACACCAAACAACTTCACATCCTTAATGGACGGGCCGCCAAACTTGTAATCTTTACCTACCGGCGTTTTCAGGAAGCCTTCGCTAGCCGCGACTTCATCCTGGAATGCGGCATCAATACGGCCTGCCGTCAGGTCAGCGTAGATATTTTCCTGGCCCTGATAGGAGACAATTTCAATCCCCTTCGGTGCCCAGTGCTCGTTGCCGTAGGTTTCCTGAGTGGTGCCCTGCAGCACGCCCACGCGTTTGCCCTTCAGCGACTCCAGCGTTGGCTGAATATCAGACGATTTCGCCACCACCAGACGTGAATCGGCCGCGTAGAGTTTGTCGGTGAAGGCAATCTCCTGCTGGCGTTTTTCAGTGATGGAGAGGGAGGACATGATTACGTCGATTTTTTTCGCTTTCAGGGACGGGATCAGCGCATCCAGCGGGTTCTCAACGTAGGTACACTGTGCTTTGATGCGTTTGCACAGCTCATTGGCCAGATCGATGTCAAAACCGACCAGTTCACCCTTTGAATTCTTCGATTCGAACGGCGCATAGGTAGGATCGGTACCAATTCGAATTTTCTGCGGAATAGCTGCGAATGCCGCGGTGGCGCTGGAAAAGGCCAGTACCAGTGATAATGACAACACGAGTTTTTTCATATTTGTCCTCAACAAACTGTCTTCATACGGGATTTTTACGACGACGGGGTGGTGCTAATGTGCCATTAATCCCCTCAGTCAGGCAAAGATTAATGCCTTTCCAGCGGGAATTTTTGCATTATTAATGCGTAAGTATGCACACAGCGATCCAATACAGTGCATCAAATGCACCGTATTGGGTCAACCGCTCCCGTAACGCACCTTTCCGGTGCGTCACCGCCAGGTGTTATTCACCGTATACGTTGAAGTCGAAGTATTTCTTCGCCAGTTTGTCGTACGTACCGTCTTTACGCAGCTCTGCAAAGGCTTTGTCGAAGGCGGCTTTCAGCTCGGTATCATCCTTACGCAGGCCAATCCCGGTGCCATCGCCAAAGTACTTTTTGTCTTTCACCGACGGGCCTGCAAACGTGTAGTCTTTACCCGCAGGCTGCTTCAGGAAGCCTTCGCTCGCGGCGACTTCATCCTGGAATGCCGCATCCAGACGGCCTGCCGCCAGGTCAGAGTAAATCAGATCCTGGTTCTGGTAAGCCACCACGTCTACGCCCTTCTCACGCCAGTTAGCATTGGCATAGCCTTCCTGAGTCGAACCCTGAAGCACGCCGACATGCTTGCCTTTCAGCGAGTCGATGGTGGGCTTAATCGGGGAACCTTTAGGCGCAATCAGGCGAGAATCCGCGGCGTAGAGCTTGTCAGAGAAGGCAATCTCCTGCTGGCGTTTTTCAGTGATGGAAAGAGAAGAGATAATGGCGTCGATTTTCTTGGCTTTCAGCGACGGGATTAACGCGTCAAAGTCGCTGCCCACCCATGTGCATTTCACCGCAATGCGTTTGCACATTTCATTACCCAGATCGATATCAAACCCCACGAAATCGCCTTTCGCATCCTTGGAAGAGAATGGCGCGTAGGTTGCGTCTGTACCGATACGAACCGTCTGTGGAAGCGCTGCGTAGCTACCTGCTGCCGCACTTAACCCCACCAGCAAAGACAGAGCCAGAACCGTCTTCTTCATACATTTACCCTCAAGTACCGTGATTTTATTATGTATTGTGTTGTGTGTTGTGTTGCAGGCTTCATCTTGCAGGTCTTATGCCACATTGCCGTCTGGTTAAAACTTCGACGTTAAATATGTTAATAAAACGTTGCGATACTGCCTTAATGGTGAAAGATAGCAGGTCTGCCGAACGAACCGGAGAGAGAAAAAGGGAAAAAACGAATTAAATGTCGAGGATATGATCGCCGTTGCATAATTGCCCTGAAACAGGGCAACGTGTCTTTTCATGCACCGGCTATGTGCACAGATTCAGGCACCCTGCCAGCGGGTGAAGAGATCCTCGGGCAGGTCGATGTCGAACTGATCGAGTACGCGGTTAACGGTCTGGTTGATAATGTCGTCCAGCGTTTGCGGACGATGGTAGAACGCGGGCACCGGCGGCATGATCACAGCCCCCAGCTCAGCAGCCTGCGTCATTAAGCGCAGATGGCCCAGGTGCAGCGGCGTTTCCCGCACGCACAGCACCAGAGGACGCCGCTCCTTCAGCACCACATCCGCCGCACGCGTCACCAGGGTGTCGGTATAGCTGTTCACAATGCCGGAGAGCGTTTTGATTGAACAGGGCAGGATCACCATGCCGGCGGTTTTAAACGAGCCTGAGGAGATGCTGGCGGCGATATCACGGGCATCGTGAACGACATCCGCAAGCGCCTGAACATCGCGCAGGGAGAGATCGGTTTCCAGAGAGAGGGTCTGCCGCGCCGCCTGGCTCATCACCAGATGGGTTTCGACGTTCGCCACGTTACGCAGAACCTGTAGCAAACGTACGCCGTAAATCGCACCGCTGGCACCGCTGAGCCCAACTATGAGTCGTTTCATGATTTTCGCCCTTACTGATTTCAGGGCAGACTGTGCAGGATTTTGCGGGGAGTTGCAAGTGAGGGCATACGCCCTCACCTGCCGGAACATCAACCTTCGTTGTGCATCTCTAAGCTTTCGAGATCGTTTTGCAGCTGAACGGCTTTGGCATCGTCGTTGCGCAGCGAATCAAGATAGTCTAGGTACTGCTGGTCAACGTCTTTGGTCACGTAAATGCCGTTGAACACGGAGCATTCAAACTGCTGAATTTCCGGATTCTCGGCACGCACCGCGTCGATGAGATCGTTCAGATCCTGGAAAATCAGGCCGTCAGCGCCGATGATCTGGCGAATTTCATCCACTTCACGGCCATGAGCGATCAGCTCGTTGGCGGTTGGCATATCAATACCGTACACGTTCGGGAAGCGAATCTCCGGCGCAGCAGAGGCCAGGTAGACTTTCTTCGCACCCGCTTCGCGTGCCATCTCGATAATCTGCTCAGAGGTGGTACCGCGAACGATGGAGTCATCCACCAGCAGAACATTCTTGTCGCGGAATTCCGCGCGGTTAGCGTTCAGCTTGCGGCGCACGGACTTACGGCGCAGATGTTGCCCCGGCATGATGAAGGTGCGGCCAACGTAGCGGTTCTTCACGAAGCCCTGACGGTATGGCTTATCCAGAATGCGGGCGATCTCCAGCGCGATATCGCAGGAGGTTTCCGGGATAGGAATCACCACGTCGATGTCCAGATCGTCCCACTCGCGGGCAATCTTCTCGCCGAGCTTCGTGCCCATATTGACGCGCGCGCTGTAGACGGAAATCTTGTCGATGAAGGAGTCCGGACGGGCAAAGTAAACGTATTCAAACAGGCACGGGTTGCTGACCGGGTTGTCGGCACACTGGCGGGTAAACAGCTGGCCCTTCTCGGTGATATACACCGCTTCGCCCGGCGCCACGTCGCGCAGGAATTCGAAGCCCAGGGTATCCAGCGCCACGCTTTCAGAGGCAACCATATATTCGGTACGGCCATCGCCGAGGTCGCGCTTGCCGAGCACCAGCGGACGAATGCCGTTTGGATCGCGGAAGGCCACCATGCCGTGACCGATGATCATCGCCACGCAGGCGTACGCGCCGCGGATCTGACGGTTTGTCGCGGCAATCGCGGCAAAAATGTTGTCCGCTTCCAGCGGATAGTGACGGAAGTTATCCAGCTCGCTGGCGAACACGTTGAGCAGGATTTCAGAATCAGAGGTGGTGTTAATGTGGCGACGTTTCTCTTCGAACAGCTTTTTACGCAGCTCATGCGCGTTGGTCAGGTTGCCGTTATGGGCAAGGGTGATGCCATACGGTGAGTTGACGTAGAAAGGCTGTGCCTCAGAGGCGCTGGAACTGCCAGCGGTAGGATAACGAACGTGACCGATCCCCATATTACCTTGCAGACGCTGCATATGGCGGGCTTCAAACACATCGTTTACCAGGCCATTCGCCTTGCGTAAACGGAAGCAGTTGTTTGCATCAATGGTGATGATACCCGCAGCATCCTGCCCACGGTGCTGAAGCACCGTTAACGCGTCATAAATCGACTGGTTTACCGGCATGAAACCGGCGATACCGACAATACCGCACATTCGTCTTTTCCTCGTTAAGCCACATCTCAGGGTTTATGCCCTGGGCAAAAAACTCGACGAGCTTTGCAGATAGTCAAAGAACCATCTGATGATGAAGCTGAACTCTGGAATGAGCTGCGATTTCTGCCAGTCTTCACTTTTGGAGAACCCGGTAAAGGTATCCAGGAAGAACAGGATCGCGGCCACAATCAGCACGCCTCGCAACGCCCCGAAACAGATCCCGAGTACCCTGTCCGTTCCTGACAGACCGGTTTTCTCGACCAGCTGACCTATCACGTAATTGACGATAGCGCCAACAATCAGCGTCGCGATAAACAGCACCGCGATGGCGATTCCATTTCGGACCAGTTCATCTTCAAAGCCCGTGAACCAGACAGACAGGTAAGTGTAGTAATGACTGGCGACAAAGAAAGCACAACCCCAGGTCACCAGCGATAACGCTTCACGAACAAAGCCACGGATCAGGCTAACCAGACAGGAAAAACCAATCACCGCAATGATGGCGTAATCAATCCAGACCATATGTGTCCCACGATTAAACGCCCTGTCATCCAGTTCGGGGCGAATTCTAACAGAAAAAGAAAACGTTTGCGTAGGGATTTCCTTCCCGCGCGTAAATAAAAAAGGCGCTGAAAAAATGTTCAACGCCGTGGCTTGTCGCCTCTCTCTTACAGGAGCAGGTCGTACTTAGTTCGCGCTGTAGCCCATCACCACACCGCTCAGGCCGGAGATCTGCTTCAGCTCACCCAGCGACCCTTTCAGTTTGTCTTTAGACGCTTCTGGCCCCACGAGGATACGGGTAATTTTACCCTGCACCGGCGTGGAAGGTGAAGTGTAAACACGATATCCCGCACTGCGCAGTTTACCCACCACCTCATTCACCTTGTCCGCATTTTTCAGCGCACCGAGCTGCACCACGTAAGCTTTGCCCGTTGGGGCAGCAGCGTCCTGCTGCGTCGGTTTTGTTGGCGGAGGCGTCTCTGACGCTGCGGCGAGCTGTTCTGCCGCTTTATCACGCTGCGGTTTCGGCTGCGGCTTCTCAACCGGCTTCGGTTTTTCAACCGGTTTAGGCTGCTCGACCGGCACAGGATCGATATCGCTGTTGCTCGTGGCCGCCAGGCGAGACGGATCGAGCGACGGTGCGGCGGCATCGCCCGCGCGCACCTCTTCCGCCGCCCCTTCCGGAGGCTGAGCAGGCAGCGCCTGCGTCGCCGCGGGTAGCATATCCGGCTCATCGCGGTCGCCCGGTTTCGGCACCAGCGGAATCGCGGCAAACTCATCCTGATAATGCTTTTTCTGCCCGTCGAGCAGCCCGGGAAGAATAATCACCCCGAGCGCGACCAGCACAATGGTTCCTGTTAAACGGTTCTGAAACTTACTCGCCACCGGTTCTCCCCGCGTCCATCACTTCCATGACATGTGCCACCGTGTGGAATGAACCACACACCAGCACGGTATCTTCTGGTTTAGCCTCCGCCATCGCGGCATGCCAGGCCTGCGCCACGCTACTGTAGATTGCGCCTTTGCCGAGATGTTCCATCAGCTGCTCAGCCGTCGCGCCGCGTGGCCCCTCCAGAGGAGCACAATACCAGCTATCGACCACACTCTCCATGCAGGCCAGCGTCCCGCCGATATCTTTATCATGAAGCATACCGATAACCGCCAGCACGCGCCCGGTTTTTGGTAACGATTTGAGACGTCCCGCGAGATACGCCGCCGCGTGGGGGTTGTGCGCCACGTCCAGAATCAGGCGCGGTGACTCGCTCACAATCTGGAAACGTCCTGGCAGAATCGCGTTTTGTATACCCTCGCGGATCGCCTGTTCGCTGACCACGAGGCCGCTGGCGCGCAGTGCCGCCAGCGCGGTTGCCGCATTTGGCTGCGGGACCTGCGGCAGCGGCAGGTTATCCAGCGCCCCCTGCGCGTCGCTAAAGCGCCAGCCGTTGTCCTGAACCTCATAGTGCCAGTCAACGCCGCGGCGCAGCAGCTGTGCGCCCTTTTCGTTCGCCACGTCAGCAATGGTGTGCGGCATATCCGGCTCGCCCACCACGGCAGGTTTATTTGCCCGGAAAATACCGGCCTTCTCGCGGCCAATGCTTTCACGATCGGGCCCCAGCCAGTCGATATGATCCAGCGCGATGCTGGTCACTACCGCCACGTCTGCATCGACGATATTGGTCGCATCAAGACGTCCGCCAAGGCCAACCTCAAGGATCACCACGTCCAGCTGGGCCTGTTTGAACAGCCACAGGGCCGACAGAGTGCCGTATTCAAAATAGGTTAATGAGGTCTCTCCGCGCGCGGCTTCAATTTCCGCGAACGATGCCGTATGCGCCGACTCCGGCAGCTCGCTGTTCTGCACACGAACCCGCTCGGTGTAGCGTACCAGATGTGGCGAGCTGTACACGCCGACCCTATAGCCCGCCGCCATCAGGACGGATTCCAGCGTGCGGCAGGTGGTACCTTTGCCGTTGGTGCCTGCGACGGTGAACACGAAAGGCGCCGGTTTCAGCACATCAAGACGCGCGGCAACCTGGCTTACGCGCTCAAGCCCCATATCGATGGTTTTACTGTGCAGGTTTTCCAGATAAGAAAGCCACGCGGCCAGGGGCGACGTGGCTTGGGGAATGCTTTTATTTTCCATAATGCCCGGTTGTCATTAACAGATTAGAAAGCAAAAGGGCAGCGCCAACCGGCCCTGCCCTTTTCAGTTATCAGGCCTCGGGTTCCTGATCCGGTACCACCACGCCTTCACGCGGCTCATCCGGGTTCGGCGCTGGCAGATTCATCAGCTTCGCCAGGATGCGCGCCAGCTTCAGGCGCATTTCCGGACGGCGGACGATCATGTCGATGGCGCCTTTCTCAATGAGGAACTCACTGCGCTGGAATCCCGGCGGCAGTTTTTCACGAACGGTCTGCTCGATAACGCGAGGACCCGCAAAGCCGATCAGCGCTTTTGGCTCAGCGACGTTCAGGTCGCCCAGCATCGCGAAGCTCGCGGAGACGCCGCCCATGGTTGGGTCGGTCAGCACGGAGATGTACGGCAGACCGCGCTCCTGCATCTTCGCCAGCGCTGCAGAGGTTTTAGCCATCTGCATCAGGGACATCAGCGCTTCCTGCATACGTGCTCCACCGGAGGCAGAGAAGCAGATCAGCGGACAGTTGTCTTCCAGCGCCTGCTCAACGGCACGCACGAAGCGCGCACCGACCACGGAGCCCATTGAGCCGCCCATAAAGGAGAACTCAAACGCAGCGGCAACAACCGGCATCCCATGCAGGGTGCCTTTCATGACGACCAGCGCGTCTTTCTCGCCGGTCTCTTTCTGTGCGGAGGCCAGACGATCTTTATATTTTTTGGAGTCGCGGAACTTCAGCACGTCTTTTGGCTCAAGCTCGCTGCCCAGTTCTACCAGAGAACCTTCGTCCAGCAGGCTATGCAGGCGGTTGCGCGCCGACATACGCATATGGTGGTCACACTTCGGACACACCTCAAGGTTGCGCTCCAGCTCTGCGCGATACAGAACCTGGCCGCAGCTATCACACTTCGTCCATACCCCTTCAGGAATGCTCGCTTTACGCGTTGGGGTAATGTTGCTTTTAATTCGTTCAATCCAGCTCATTGATAACCTTTCTGCCTGAACCTGGTCGTATGCCAGTTTTGCTATAAGAGGCGAATAATGCCATTTTTGCCTCCAACAGACCATGAATGTTGCACATTAAAACATAACAGCCCGAAACTTTGGATAAAAAAGTGGTCGAACCGCCAGTGTGCATTTACTTCGCTTGCTTTGCCGCCGCACGTTTATGACGAATGATTTCGATAACGCCCGGCAGTACGGAAAGCACAATAATCGCTACAATCAGTAACTTAAGATTTTCCTGAACCACAGGGAGATCGCCAAACAGGTAGCCCGCATAGGTAAACAGCAGTACCCAAAGCAGCGCCCCCACGACGTTATACATGGCAAAATGACGATAGGACATATGTCCCATTCCCGCCACAAACGGTGCAAATGTGCGCACAATAGGCACAAAGCGCGCAAGGATAATGGTTTTTCCGCCATGGCGTTCATAAAACGCATGAGTTTTATCTAAATAACTGCGACGGAAAATTTTTGAATCGGGATTGCTGAACAGCCGCTCACCGAATACGCGTCCAATCGTGTAGTTGACCGCATCACCGACGATGGCGGCAATCACCATCAGCACCACCATAAGATGCACATTCAAATCGTTGGTGGGCAGCGCCGATAACGCCCCGGCAACAAACAGCAGTGAATCGCCCGGCAGAAACGGCGTGACAACCAGCCCGGTTTCACAAAACAGAATGAGGAACAGAATGGCATAAACCCAGACGCCATACTGCGCGACCAGCTCTGCCAAGTGAACATCAATATGCAGGATGAAATCAATCAAAAAACGAATTACGTCCATATTGTCTAAGCCTTAATTGCACCTTTGTTTAGTCCGCTAAAAACAGCGGCCCCATTGGCGGTTTCGGCAGGTCAAACCGATCCGGATAGTCTACCGAGACCAGATACAGCCCTTCCGCTTTCGCCGTGGCTGCCGCAAGCGTTCTGTCCTTCGCTGCCAGCAGGTCTGCAATCCAGCTCTCCGGCTGGTGTCCGGCACCCACTTCCATCAGGCTGCCCACAATATTCCGCACCATATGATGTACAAAGGCATTGGCTTTGATATCCACCACCACATACGCGCCAAAACGGCTGACGTTAATGTGCATGACATTACGCCACGGCGTGCGGGACTGACACTGCACCGCACGAAACGAGGTAAAGTCATTTTCACCAATCAGACACTGCGCCGCGCGATGCATGCGTTCCGCATCGAGCGGTTCATAAAAATGCGTCACGCCCTGGCTTAACACCGCCGGACGCAGACGCTGGTTGTAGATGACATAACGGTAACGACGCGCGGTGGCGCTGAAACGCGCATGAAAATCATCCGGCACAGCTTTCACCCAACGCACCGCAATGTCACCAGGCAAATTCGCATTTACACCCAGCGTCCAGGCGGCATCCTTACGCACGGCAGTGGTCTCAAAGTGCACCACCTGCCCCGTGCCGTGAACGCCCGCGTCCGTACGGCCTGCGCACAGGACGTTAATCGGCTCGTTTGCCACCTGAGAGAGCGCTTTCTCCAGTTTCTCCTGGACGCTGCGCACCTCATTCTGACGCTGCCAGCCATAATATTTACTGCCATCGTACTCAATACCGAGGGCAATTTTATGAACCGGCTTTTGTTCCACGTCTGACATCAGTACAGGTACTCCTGCACCAGTTTTTCAGCGATCTTGACCGCCATCAGCGCGCCGCCGAAACGAACGTTGTCGGCAACGGACCAGAACTGAACCTGCTCCGGCATACCGTAGTCGTTACGCACGCAGCCAACGGAAAGATGCGCGCTACCGGTGGCGTCGCCTACCTGCGTCGGGAACTCGCTCTCTTCAGAGAGGACGATGTCTTCCCCGCGGCCAAACGCATCGCGCGCCTCTTCTGCCGCCAGGGGACGCAGCGCTTCAAAGCCGACCATCTGCGCGTGACCGTAGAAGACCGGGGACTGCACGACGCTTGCGGAGATCATCAGGCCATCGTCCTGCAGAATTTTACGCACCTCATCAACGATACGACGCTCTTCGCGCACGGAACCCTCGCGGTCCGGCAGCAGCGGCAGCATGTTGAACGCCAGCTGGCGGCCAAAGAAATCATCTTCGTCAATCGGGATGCCGTTCAGCAGCTTCGCGCTCTGCCCGGCCAGCGCGTCAACGGCCTTTTTGCCGTTTGCGGACGCGGACAGCAGGCTGGTGACGGTAATGCGCGACAGGCCGCCGTCGTCGATCAGCGGTTTCAGGGCGGTCAGCAGCTGGCTGGTCAGGCTGTTCGGCACCGCAATGACGTTACGGTTGCGGTAGTCAGCCAGTACAAACGGGTTCACGTCCGGCACCACCAGCGGCACATCCGGCTCCATGGAGAACAGACCGCTCAGATCGATGACCAGACAGCCTGCGTTGGTCGCCTCTTCAACGTACGCCGCAGTGGCTTCAGCGCCCGCGGCGAAAAACGCCAGCTGCGCCTGCGTCCAGTCGAACGCCGCCGCATCCTGAACCATGACGGATTTATTGTTAAAACGCAGATGCTCACCCGCGCTATCCGTTCGCGCCAGCGCATAGATATCGCCCACCGGGAACTGACGCTCAGCAAGCGTTTCGAGCAGGGCTTCGCCCACGGCACCCGTGGCACCTAAAATGGCAATGTTCCAGCCTTCAGACATGGTGGTTTACTCCAGAAATAAAAAAGCGTCCCTGTCGGAGTATCCGACAGGGAGCATTAAGAAGACATTAATGCGCCGGGTGATGAACGGCGTTAAACCCCAGCTTGTGCAGCAGCGTCGCCGCCGACGCGTCGTCGCACATCACATAGAGGGAAGACCACTCGCGGCGCTCAACGTAGTTCTTGCGCAGCTTATCAAACTCACCCGGGATCCCCGCCACTTTACGCAGCAGCGCATCATCGCGGCGCACATCATACACCAAATGCACCAGCCTTTTCAGCGTTGCCTGATCGAGCGGGCCGTGAAGGGTAATGCGGCCAAATTCAGGCGCGGGGAGTAAGGTATCCAGCGCCACCTGCTGCGGATGGCCGATAAAGGCGCTGTAGGCTTCGAAGACCTGCGTCGTACCGCGGGCTTTCCCTTCGAGGGTATAACCAGCGATATGCGCCGTGCCCACATCAACCTTATTTAGCAGCTCAACGTTGAGGTCCGGCTCCGGCTCCCAGACGTCCAGCACCACGCTGAGGTCTTGTCCTTCGTTCAGACACGTCAGCAGCGCGGCGTTATCGACTACCGGACCACGGCAGGCATTTATCAGAATAGTGCCAGCCTTCAGACGGCGAATTAACGCCTCATCGGCCAGATGCAGAGACTTATACGGCCCCTCTTTAAACAGCGGCGTGTGGAACGTCAGCACGTCGCACTGTTCAACCAGCTCGTCCAGCGAACGGAAATCCCCGTCATCGCCGTTGTCTTTGCGCGGCGGATCGCACAGCAACGTGCGGATCCCTAACGCTTCCAGGCGCTTTTGCAGGCGTCCGCCGACGTTACCCACGCCGACAATCCCCACGGTGCGGTCTTTCAGCGCAAACCCGTCGCGCTCGGCCAGCATCAGCAGCGAGGAGAAAACGTATTCCACGACGGCAATCGCGTTACAGCCCGGCGCGGCGGAGAAACCGATTCCGGCCTGCTTCAGCCATTTATCATCCACATGATCGGTCCCTGCCGTTGCGGTCCCAACGAACTTAATCGCCTTACCGGCGAGCAACGCCTCATTTACTTTGGTCACCGAGCGCACCATCAGGGCGTCGGCATCGTCCAGTTCGTTGACCGGGATCGGGCGACCAGGAACAGCCTTAACGTTACCCAGGCGGCTAAACAGCTCACGGGCGTAAGGCATATTTTCATCAACGAGGATTTTCACGTCTGAGTACCTGTTTGAGAGGAAGAAAACCTGCCAAGTGTGCCATAATCTGGCCGCCAGGCATATACGTCTGCCAGGTTTACGCTGAGTTTTGACTTTAAGGATTTTTGACGATGCAGCCCATTTCAGGTACGCCGCCACGCCCTCCGGGTGAAGGCCCCGTCACGCCAAACGTTGCCGGTGAACAACCGCTATCCACGCAACAGCGCACCGTGCTGGAGCGACTGATCACGCGCCTGATTGCGCTGACTTCGCAGCAAAACGCGGAAGTCTGGGCCGGGGTGAAGCATGATTTAGGCGTGAGGAACGACGCACCGCTGCAGTCGCGCCATTTCCCCGCTGCCGAGCAAAATCTGAACCAGCGTATTACGACCGCGCAGCAGAACCACACCACGCGCCAGATTGTTTCTCAGCTGACGGAGCTGCTGGGCCAGGGAAATAACCGCCAGGCGGTGAGTGATTTTATTCGCCAGCAGTATGGTCAGACCGCGCTGGGCCAGCTTACGCCCGACCAGCTCAAAACCGTGCTGACGCTGCTGCAGAACAATGAGCTGTCGATTCCGCAGCCGCAGGTGCGCCCGGCGACCGAGCGTCCGCTACTGCCCGCCGAGCACAATACGCTCAGGCAGATGGTGACAAAGCTGGCCGCGGCCACCGGCGAGCCGACGAAGCTTATCTGGCAATCCATGCTGGAACTGTCGGGCGTGAAGGCAGGCGAGCTGATCCCGGCCAAACAGTTTACCCATCTGGTGACCTGGCTCCAGGCACGCCAGACGCTCAGCACCCAGAGCGCCCCTACCCTGCATACTGTGCAGGCTGCGCTGAAACAGCCGCTTGAGCCGCACGAGTTCGAGGTGATTCGGGATTATGCCCAGCAGAACTGGCAGGCCACGCCGCAAACGGTACTGACTACCGCGCAGGTGCTGGATCTGCTCAACCAGATCTTCGTTCGCCGCGCCGAGCGCGAAGGCGGTGTACCGGAGGTGAGAAATATTCAGCCGATCTACAGCCCGCTGTTTGCGCCGGTCGTGGAGACCTTCAGAACACTTTCTGCGCGTCCGGGATTGATGTTTATTGCATTACTGATTGCGCTGGCGATTTTCTGGCTGGTTGCCTGATATTTTGCCCGGTGGCGCTGCGCTTACCGGGCCTACAACGGCTTGAACCGTAGGCCGGGTAAGGCGCAGCCGCCACCCGGCAACAACGACTCACGTTCTGCGAAACGCCACCAGCGTCACCACGATCCCCACCACCGCGGAAACCGCACCGGCCAGGAAGACGGACGGATAGCCAAACGAGGTGGCTAACAGCCCGGCCAGCGGCCCGGTTACCCCGTATGAGATATCCTGAAACGCCGCATAGCCGCCGAGCGCCGTCCCGCGCACCTGCGGAGCCACGCGCTTCACCACTTCTACACCGAGTGCCGGGAAAATCAGAGAACAGCCGCAGCCGGTCAGCGCCGCACCAAGCAGCGCAACGGATGCCACGGGTGCATTCCACAACAGCAGAAGACCGATGGTTTCAATGACCAGCGACGCCACCGCCACCTTCACGCCGCCGAAGCGATCCGGCATCCAGCCAAAAAGCACGCGCATCAGCACAAACGCGCCGCCAAACGCGGTAAGCGTAAAACCGGCCATTGCCCAGCCGCGGCTCATAAAATAGAGTGAGACGAACGTCCCAATCACCGCAAAACCCACGCCCTGCAGCGCCAGGCCCAGGCCCGGCTGCCAGATTTGGCCGACCACGCTCCACAGGGAAGGACGCTCGCCTTTGTGCGCGGGCACCTTACGCACCGAGCCGTTAAACGCCCATGCCACCAGCGGCAGCGCCATGGTGGTGGCAGCCAGCGCCGCAAAACCGAACTGGCTGTTGATCAGCAGACCAAGCGGTGCCCCGGCGGCCAGCGCGCCGTAGATGGCCATGCCGTTCCAGGACATCACCTTGCCGGAACGTGCTGGCCCCACCAGCCCCATTCCCCAGGTCAGGGTGCCGGTCAGCAGCTGGCTTTCACCAAAGCCGAGAATTAAACGGCCCAGCACCAGCAGCGCAAATTTATACGCGGCATCGACCGGCAATAGAGCCGCCAGCAGCCATGCGCCGCCCGCCAGCCCGCAGGCAAACATCCCCTGCAGCGCCGAGCGTTTGGCACCGTGCTGGTCCGCCAGACGTCCGGCGTAGCCGCGGGTTAATACCGTGGCTAAAAACTGAATGCCCACGGCAATGCCGACCATGGTGTTGCCATAGCCCAGCTCCTGATGAACGAAGAGCGGGATCACCGGCAGCGGCAGGCCAACGGTCATATAGGTCAGGAATACCGCAAAAGCGATATGGAACAGCGAGACGTTCGCTGAAGGGGTTGTTTCTGTTTGAGTTACTGCAGTCATGCTTTACTCCGAAATGAAGAGTAAGGCGGGGAAATGCCACGCCCCCTCTACCTGATTATCAGGATTAAGGTGCGTTGGTTGACGTTAAACGCTTACGCATTATCGTGAGGATAATGTTGAGTGGTGAAGTTTGCCTGTGAGATCAGCCGCTTGTCAATGCATAAAAAAGGGAGCCTTATGGCTCCCCTTTCGAATCAAACATAAAATTTATGCTTTCAGCTTACGCATGACCAGCGTGGCGTTGGTGCCGCCGAAACCGAAGCTATTGGACATGACGGTGGTCAGCGTCGCGTCCGTTGGTTTGGTCACGATGTTCAGGCCAGCAGCCTGCTCGTCCATCTCTTCGATGTTGATGCTTGGCGCGATAAAGCCGTTTTCCAGCATCAGCAGAGAGTAGATCGCTTCCTGTACGCCCGCCGCACCCAGAGAGTGACCGGTCATGGCTTTGGTCGCGGAGATTGCCGGGCTGTTGTCGCCGAAGACTTCACGGATCGCACCCAGCTCTTTCACGTCGCCTACCGGCGTAGAAGTACCGTGAGAGTTCAGGTAGTCGATTGGGGTGTCAACGCCGTGCATCGCCATCTTCATGCAGCGCACCGCACCTTCGCCGGATGGCGCAACCATGTCGGCGCCGTCGGACGTTGCGCCGTAGCCCACGATCTCAGCATAGATGTGCGCGCCACGTGCCAGAGCGTGCTCCAGCTCTTCAACCACAACCATACCGCCGCCGCCTGCGATAACGAAACCGTCACGGTGCGCATCGTAGGTACGGGAAGCTTTGTCCGGGGTCTCATTGTACTTGGTGGACAGTGCGCCCATCGCGTCGAATTCACAGGCCATTTCCCAGCCCAGCTCTTCGCCGCCGCCAGCAAATACGATGTCCTGCTTACCCAGCTGGATCTGCTCAACAGCGTTACCGATACAGTGTGCGGAGGTCGCACACGCGGAGCTGATGGAGTAGTTCACACCGTGGATTTTGAACGGGGTCGCCAGGCACGCGGAAACCGCAGAACCCATGGCTTTCGTGACCACGTACGGACCTACCGCTTTCAGACCACGCGGGCTACGCATGGCGTCAGCACCGAATACCTGCGCTTTAGATGAGCCGCCAGAACCGGCGATCAGACCCACGCGCGGGTTGTTCTGATAAACCTCTTCGCTCAGGCCGGAATCTTTGATCGCTTCCTGCATGGAGAGATAAGCATAAATAGAGGCATCGTTCATGAAACGAACCACTTTGCGGTCGATCAAACCGGTGGTGTCCAGTTTGACGTTACCCCATACGTGGCTACGCATACCTGAATCTTTAAACTCTTCAGAGAAAGTGATCCCGGAGCGTCCTTCACGCAGAGATGCCAGGACTTCCTGCTGGTTATTACCGATGCTGGAAACAATGCCCAGGCCAGTAATCACTGCACGTTTCATTCAATACCTCTGTAAGTCGCACTATAGTAAGTTTCGAGTCGCACAATAGCGTACACTTGTACGCCGAACAAGTCCGATCAGACATTTTCTGCGGAAATTTGCACCGATGGACTCACATCGTTAAGATCGTGCCACTGCCTGTCAGACGAGTAACTTACGTGAAACAAAACGCTATACAACCCGCCAACCTCGAATTCAACGCTGAGGGTACACCTGTTTCCCGAGATTTTGATGACGTCTATTTTTCTAATGATAACGGACTCGAAGAAACTCGCTATGTTTTCCTCGACGGAAACCAGCTCAGCACCCGCTTCCCGGCGCACCCGCGGAGCCTGTTTGTGGTCGCGGAAAGTGGATTCGGAACCGGTCTGAATTTTTTAACCCTCTGGCAGGCGTTTAATCAGTTCCACGCTGCTCACCCTGAGGCTACGCTACAAAGATTACATTTCATCAGTTTCGAAAAATTCCCGCTCACCGCGCACGATCTGCGGCTTGCCCACCAGCGCTGGCCGGAGCTTGCGCCCTGGGCAGAACAGCTTCAGGCGCAGTGGCCGCCCCACATCGGCGGCTGTCACCGTCTGATTCTGGACGGTGGACGCGTCACGCTGGACTTATGGCTCGGCGACATCAACGACCTGACCGACAGGCTCGATGATTCGATGAATCAGAAGGTCGACGCGTGGTTTCTGGACGGTTTTGCCCCTGCCAAAAACCCGGACATGTGGAGCCAGCATCTGTTTAACGCGATGGCGCGGCTGGCGCGCCCTGGGGCTACCCTTGCCACCTTCACCTCGGCGGGCTTTGTCCGCCGTGGGCTGCAGGAGGCGGGCTTTACCATGCAGAAGACCAAAGGCTTTGGCCGCAAGCGCGACATGCTGGTCGGCAGGATGGAGCAGACGCTGGACATCCCCGCTCAGACGCCCTGGTTTGCGCGCCGCGCCAGCGCATCGCGCGACGTAGCGATCGTTGGCGGCGGGATCGCCAGCGCCCTGCTCTCGCTCGCGCTGCTGCACCGGGGCTGGCAGGTGACGCTCTACTGCGCTGACGACGCGCCCGCCAGCGGCGCATCCGGCAACCGTCAGGGGGCGCTCTATCCGCTTTTAAGCGCACACGATCCGGCCCTGTTCCAGTTTTTCCCGGCAGCCTTTACCTTCGCCCGCCGCCTGTACGACGCGCTGCCAGTGGCATTCGACCACGACTGGTGTGGCGTTACGCAGCTCGGCTGGGATGAGAAGAGCCAGCAGAAGATCGCGCAGATGCTGTCGCTGGGCCTGCCGGAAGAAATTGCCCGCGCGGTCAGTGCGCAAGAGATGGCGGACACCGCTGGCGTAGAAACCGGGTGTGGGGGCATTCAGTACCCGCTCGGCGGCTGGCTGTGCCCGGCCGAACTGACCGCGGCGGTCATTGCCCTGGCGCAGTCGCAAGGGCTGACGGTGCGGTATGCCCACAAGGTGGAATCGCTCACCCGGACAGAACGCTGGGATCTGCGTTTTGCTGATGGCAAGGAGGCGAGCCATGCCAGCGTTGTGCTGGCCAACGGGCATCACATCAGCCAGTTTATCCAGACAGCAGCGTTGCCGGTTTATCCGGTCGGCGGCCAGGTGAGCCACATCCCCACCGCGCCTGCGCTCGGCAAACTGCGCCAGGTGCTGTGCTATGACGGCTATCTGACGCCGCAAAATCCGTCTAACGGCCATCACTGCATCGGGGCCAGCTATCATCGTGGCGAAACGGATATGCGCTATAGCGAAGCGGATCAGGCGCAAAACCGCCAGCGCCTGATTGACTGTTTCCCGGATGCGGCGTGGGCGAAAGAGGTTGACGTCAGCGAGGGTGACGCGCGCTGCGGCGTGCGCTGTGCCACCCGCGATCATCTGCCGATGGCGGGCAACGCGCCGGACTATGACGCGACGCTTGAGGCCTATCAGGATCTGGCTGAAAACAAGGAAACGGCGGTGGCCGCACCGGTGTATCCGGAGCTGTTTATGCTGGGCGGGCTGGGTTCCCGTGGGCTGTGCTCTGCGCCGCTGCTGGCTGAAGTATTAGCCGCGCAAATGAGCGACGAGCCAATTCCGCTGGACAGGGTTACGCTTGCGGGACTGAATCCGAATCGCTTGTGGGTAAGGAAACTGCTGAAGGGGAAAATGGTTAAGTAAGGTGCGGCCTGGTGCCCTCACCCTAACCCTCTGCCACAGGGAGAGGGAAAATTAGTAGGCCCGGTAAGCGCAGCGCCACCGGGCGAAAAACGATGACTTAGCGTTTAGCCTGCTGGAACAGGTTGTCCCACATGCCCAGCACCAGTGACTGGTCTCGCGGAGAGAGCTCCCCGGCCTGAATGGCTTTCTCCAGACTGCGGGTCACTTCCTCATGAACAGCGTCGGCAGAGTGATCGTCACCTGCTTCCAGCTCGGCTACCGCGAGCGTCAGGTGACCACGCAGATAACCGCTGGCGAACAGCTCATCATCGCTGGCGTGTTCCACCATGTCATCAATTAACGCCAGAATGCGTGATTCAAATTCTGCGATCATCTTCTTTCCTCTGTTAAAGATCTTCCGGCCAAGGGAAGCTTTCCGCCGCAATCGCCGGCGTGTGGTAATAATTCTGTAAGGCCTCGATCAGGCGCGCCGGACGTGCCGGGATGCCTTTCTCAAGGTATTCCATCACCTGCGCATGCACGCGGCGCTGGAAGACAATGCGGTCTGGCTCGAAGTCGCCTTCGAGGTTGTCGCAGCTGACGTTGAACGGGAAACCCGCCGCCACGCAGAACAGCCATTCCAGCGCCTGCGGCTTCACTTCCACATCCTCAAACTGCCCCTGCGTCGCGGCGTCTCGCCCGTCCGGGCAATACCAGTAACCGAAGTCCACCAGCTCGCGACGCGCTTTTCCGGCGATGCACCAGTGCGAAATTTCGTGCAAACCGCTGGCGTAAAAGCCGTGCGCAAAGACGATGCGGTTATACGGAACCTCGTCATCAGCAGGAAGATAGATCGGTTCGTCGTCGCCTTTAATCAGACGGGTATTAAAATCGTCAGCAAAACAGCCGTCAAAGATCTCAATCAGCTGTTCGTATTTATGCGTACTGTTCATTAGTGCATCCCCAACCAGGTGAGGATCTCCTGTCCATGGCTGTCATAAAGAAGTTTGGCGCTCATCACGGCCGAGACGATAACGATCATCGGACGGATCAGCTTTTGCCCTTTGCTTAATACCAGACGCGAGCCCGCGCGCGCGCCCAGGAACTGCCCTACCATCATCACAAACCCGGTTGCCCAGATAACCTTGCCGCCAATGATAAACAGCAGCAGGCCGCCGACGTTCGAGGTCGCGTTGAGCACTTTGGCATGGGCGGTCGACTTGGCGAGGTTAAACCCGGCCAGCGTCACAAACGCCAGCGCGTAAAACGAGCCTGCCCCCGGGCCGAAGAAACCGTCGTAGAAACCGACGCAGCCCCCGGCAATCAGCGCAAACGGCAGGCCGTGCAGACGACGCTGACGGTCTTCCTCGCCGAGTTTTGGCATCAGCAGGAAGTAAAGACCGATACAGATAACCAGAATCGGCAGGATCTGGCGCAAAATATCCGACTGCACGTGCTGAACCAGCAGCGCGCCCGACGTGGAACCGATAAAGGTCATCAGGATATTGAGCTTCTGGTCGGCCAGGTTCACCACCTTGCGGCGGATAAAATAGAGCGACGCCGAAAGCGAGCCGCCGCAGGCCTGTAGCTTGTTAGTGGCAAGCGCCTGCGCCGGGCTCATGCCCGCCGCCAGCAGCGCGGGTACGGTTAATAGCCCGCCGCCGCCCGCAAGGGCATCAATAAAACCGGCCAGCATAGCCACAAAGAACAACACCACCAGCAGCAGCGGTGACACCATAAACAGATCGACGAAATTATCCATTAAAGTACATGCTCATCCAGTAGCGCCTGGCAGGAAGGCGGCAACGGAGGCGGTGTCTTCTTCTCAGGCTTAGAGGTTCCAGGTTTTGCCGGTTCAAACCAGCTTTGCAGTTCCGCACCACAACCATCGCCTGGCGGCGGTAGCGGCTGATCTTCGCATTCCAGGCTGTTCGCCGGGCAGCGCAGACGAACGTGCATGTGCGCACGATGCTGGAACCACGGGCGCACTTTGCGCAACCAGTCGCGATCGGTTCCCTCATCGAGGCAGAGCTGTTGCTTGATAGCCGGGTTGACGAAGATCCGCGTGACGTCGTTATCTTTTGCCGCCAGCTTAATCAGGCTGAAGATATCCGGCGTCCACAGTGAGGGCACAACACGCTTACCGTCGCTCGACACCAGATCCAGCGCCTGCGGTTTCAGCAACTGGGCTGAACTCCAGCGCGCTTTAGGCAGCTGCAGGAAGATATCGACATCCAGTCCGGTCTGGTGACTGGCGTGTCCACCGTTAAAACGCCCGCCCGCAGGCATCCCCATATCGCCGATCAGCATCGTGCCCAGCCCCAGATTATGCACCTGGTTTCCCAGCCGCTGGATGAACAGCACCAGATCCGGGTGGCCGAAGTAACGACGCTGGTCGGTACGCATCACCTGATAGGTATCCGATTGCAGCGGAAGTTCCTGCGCGCCGACGATACAGCCGTTGGAAAAGGCGCCGATGGACTGCGCGCTCCCCGCCACCGGATGGGTGATTTTTTGCCACGGCGTGGCGGCCAGACTGGCTCCACTGGCAAGCAGCGCCAGCAGAGCAATTGCGGTTTTTTTCATGTTTACCAGCGTGGAATGGTGGTCGTCACATCCGCATTCTGCGCGCGCTGGCGCAGGAAGTGATCCATCAGCACGATCGCCAGCATCGCTTCTGCGATCGGCACCGCGCGGATCCCCACGCACGGATCGTGACGTCCTTTAGTGATCATCTCAACTTCTTCGCCATCGCGGTTAATCGTGTGGCCCGGCACGGTAATGCTGGAGGTTGGTTTCAGCGCGATATTGGCAATAATCTGCTGCCCGCTGCTGATCCCGCCCAGAATGCCGCCCGCGTGGTTGCTCTGGAAGCCCGCTTTCGTGATTTCGTCGCGATTCTGGCTGCCGCGCAGGGATACCACGTCAAAACCGTCGCCAATCTCAACGCCCTTCACCGCGTTGATGCTCATCAGCGCGTGCGCGATGTCGGCATCGAGACGGTCAAATACCGGCTCGCCCCAGCCTGGCGGGACGCCGTCGGCCACGACGGTGACTTTCGCCCCGATGGAGTCGCCCTCTTTTTTCAGACCGCGCATCAGTTCGTCCAGCGCGTCCAGCTTGTCGGCATCCGCACAGAAGAACGGGTTTTGCTCGACCTGATCCCAGTCTTTGATCGCCAGCGGAATGTCGCCCATCTGGGTCAGACAGCCGCGGATCACGATGCCAAATTTCTGCTGCAGGTATTTCTTAGCAATGGCGCCAGCCGCCACGCGCATCGCGGTTTCACGCGCGGAGGAACGTCCGCCGCCGCGATAGTCGCGAAAGCCGTACTTTTGTTCGTAGGTGTAGTCGGCATGGCCTGGACGGAACACGTCCTTGATGGCGCCGTAGTCCTGGGAGCGCTGATCGGTGTTTTCAATCAGCAGACCAATGCTGGTGCCAGTGGTACGGCCTTCAAAGACGCCGGAGAGAATTTTGACCTGGTCCGGCTCGCGACGCTGCGTGGTGTAGCGAGAGGTGCCCGGACGACGACGGTCGAGGTCGTGCTGCAAATCGGCTTCGGTCAGTTCGATGCCTGGCGGTACGCCATCAACGATACAGCCCAGCGCCAGCCCGTGCGACTCGCCAAAGGTGGTCACGCGGAATACCTGTCCAATACTGTTTCCTGCCATCACGGCTCCGATGTTGTTGTTTGTGTTTGAGCGTTGTGAAGCGGGCCGAAGCCCGCTGGATTAATCTTTATAGATGCTGAAGTGTTCGCGCGCGTCGAGCAGCTGCGCTTTGGTCAGCATAAAGACGCCGTCACCGCCGTTGTCAAACTCAAGCCAGGTGAACGGCACATCCGGGTACTGCTCTATCAGATGTACCATGCTGTTGCCCACTTCACAAATCAGAACGCCGTCGTCGGTCAGATAATCCGGCGCGCAGGCCAGAATGCGGCGGGTCAGCTTCAGGCCGTCAGAGCCTGACGCCAGACCCAGCTCCGGCTCGTGACGGTATTCGTTTGGCAGATCGGACATGTCTTCCGCATCGACGTACGGCGGGTTAGTGACGATCAGATCGTACTGCAGCGTCGGCAGATCGCGGAACAGGTCAGAGCGAATTGGCGTAACGTGATGGATCAGACCGTGCTCTTCAATATTGTGCTCGGTCACGGCCAGCGCGTCGGTGGAGATATCAACCGCGTCCACTTCCGCTTCCGGGAAGGCGTAAGCGCAGGCAATGGCGATACAGCCGCTCCCGGTACACATATCCAGAATGTGCTGCGGCTGATGGCCGATCAGGCCTTCAAAGTGGTTGTTAATCAGCTCACCAATCGGCGAGCGCGGCACCAGCACGCGTTCATCGACATAGAACTCGTGGCCGCAGAACCAGGCTTTGTTGGTCAGGTAGGCGACCGGAATACGCTCGTTCACGCGACGGATTACGCGCTCAACGATGCGGTGTTTTTCGCTCGAGGTCAGGCGCGCGGTGCGCATGTCTTCCGGAATATCCAGCGGCAGGTAGAGGGACGGCAGCACCAGCTGCACGGCTTCATCCCACGGGTTGTCGGTACCGTGTCCGTACCAGATATTGGCGGCGCTGAAGCGGCTAACCGACCAGCGCAACATGTCCTGTATGGTATGCAGCTCGTTTACTGCTTCATCGACAAATATTTTATCCACTCTTTCCTCCAGGGCATGCTCGCATAATTTTCGGCGGCTAGTTTGCCATGAAGACGGCGATAAATCAGCAATGACGCGTACCGCTTGAGGTTAAAAAATGCGTTTAGTCGGGTACACTATCGGAAATACGAGATGAGAATGACGAATGAAAAAGAAAACATCGCTCAGCGAGGAGGATCAGGCGCTCTTCCGCCAGCTGATGACCGGGACGCGGAAAATCGCGCAGGACACGATAGTTCATCGCCCGCAGCGTAAAAAAATCAGCGAAGTTCCGGTCAAACGGCTGCTGCAGGAGCAGGCCGATAACAGCCACTACTTTTCAGACGAGTTTCAGCCGCTGCTTAATACCCAGGGCGCGGTGAAATACGTGCGCGAGGACGTCAGCCATTTCGAACTGAAAAAGTTACGCCGGGGAGATTATTCGCCGGAGCTGTTTCTGGATCTGCACGGCTTAACGCAAATGCAGGCGAAACAGGAGCTGGGGGCGTTGATTGCTGCCTGTCGCCGCGAACATGTTTTTTGCGCCTGCGTGATGCATGGCCACGGGAAACATATCCTCAAGCAACAGACGCCGCTGTGGCTGGCTCAGCACCCACACGTAATGGCGTTTCATCAGGCACCGAAAGAGTACGGCGGAGATGCCGCCTTGCTGGTATTGATTGAAGTTGAGGAGTGGCAGCCGCCAGAGTTGCCCTGACAGAAGGGCGGGAAAGATATAGCACCCCGCCCTGTCACACGTCACGTCAGATCGCTTTTGCCATCTTCAGGTTGCACGGGCTCATTTGCCAGTTGAAGACCCCTTTGCCGGTTTCGTCGAGGGTGACGTTGGCAATCGCGGAAGTGGTGAACATAGGCGGCGTTTCGCCCGGGCACAGCTCAGATACCAGATAGCCGACCAGCGGCAGGTGGGAAATGACCAGTGCGGAAGCGACACCTTCATTGCACAGCGCCTGAAGATAAGCGCTGACAAGGCCGACATCACCGCATGGTGTCAGTTCGGGGAGAACATCCACACTGGACGGCAGGTTCATACACTCCCCTACCACATCCAGCGTCTGTTCTGCACGCAGGAACGGACTCACAAGAACGCGTTCAATGTCCACTTTTTGACCTTTAAGCCAGGTTGCCATCAGACGGGATTCGTCGCAGCCACAGACGGTTAAAGGACGTACTGAGTCACTGGCGGCATCGAGTGCCGCGTCGCCGTGACGCATGATGAAAACTTGCATATTGCACCGCTTTTGTTAACCAGAATCACCGGCGTTAACTACCCGCGATAAATGCTAAGAGGTAGAAAACCCGATGGCCGGGCATTGTGCCTGATCCATTCGATGAATGAAACGCTGTTTTTTACCTCAATGGCGTAAGTATAGTCAATCTCTGTTTACAAAATCGCCAGAACAGGTTCATTCACCTCAGGATTTACCCTTCTTTGACTTCAGTTTACGAAATCAGTTTCCCGTGCAGGCCAAAATGTCTGGCCCCGTTCCGCCATCTGCAATAATTCGTCACACGGTGTAAACCGTGGGCCATATTGCGAGGCCAGACGTTGCAAAATGGCAACCACTTCACCCGCGCCGAGTGTATCCATGTAGCGGAACGGGCCGCCAAGGAACGGCGGAAAACCAATACCAAATACCGCGCCGATGTCGCCATCGCGTGCGCTCTTGATCACCTGCTCACCAAAGCAGCGCGCTGCTTCATTGAGCATCATCATCACGCAACGTTCAGCGCACTGAACGGCAGACAGTTTTCCCTGACCGGTGGTCGAAATAAGCCCATAAACCGAAGGGTCGACCTGTTTCTTGCTTTTACGCCCTTTCGCGCCGTAAAGATAGAAACCGCGTTCATTTTTTCTGCCTTTGCGATCGTCCTTCAAAATTGCAGAAACAATGTTTGCAGGCGGGCTAAAACGATCGCCATAAGCTGCCTCCAGCACAGGTATAATTTTAGTGCCGGTGTCTATTCCCACCTCATCCAAAAGTTGGATTGGGCCAACGGGGAAACCAAACTTTACCAGCGCCTCGTCGATATGCTCGATCTTCTCGCCTTCCGTCAGCAGCCGCATGGCTTCATTAATATAGGGCGCCAGAATACGGTTGACGTAGAAGCCGGCTTTATCTGCGACCACGATCGGCGTTTTACCCTGCTTCTTCGCAAGTTTGACTACCGTGGCGATGGTTTGCGGACTGGTAGTCTCGTGTGGAATAACTTCCACCAGCGGCATTTTTTCTACCGGGCTAAAGAAGTGCAGTCCGATCACCTGCTCCGGACGCGCGGCTTTCGCCGCGATATCGCCAATCGGTAATGACGACGTGTTGGAGGCAAAAATGGTATGCGGGGCGCAATGCTGCTCAACGTCTGCCACCATCTGCTGCTTAAGCGCCAGATCTTCAAACACGGCTTCAATCACCAGATCGCGGTGCGCAAAACCGCTGTAATCCGTCGTACCGGAGATCGTCGCCAGGGTTTTATCACGCTCGCTTGCCTTGATATGGCGGCGTTTGACCTTTTGATCAAGGTTCTGCCAGCTGTACTGCAGCGCGTGGTTGATTCCCTTAGGGTTAATGTCTTTGATGCGTACCGGCAATTTGCCTTTGCTGGCGGTAACAAAAGCGATACCGCCGCCCATGAGCCCCCCACCCAGTACGCCAATGGCACGCAGAGGCGCAGGCTCCGCCTTGCTGCCGGGATCTTTTTTGACGTCAGTGCTGGCGAAGAAGATGCTGCGCAATGCCTGTGACTGCGGCGTCATCGCCAGTTCACCAAAGGCTTTGGCCTCCGCGGCATAGCCGCTGCTGCTGCCCTGCGACAGCCCGGTTTCGATCACGTCCAGGATCCGCTTTGCCGCCGGGTAATTGCCTTTGGTTTTTTGTTCGGTCTTTTTGCCCACCATATTGAACAGGAGCGTTCTCCCCAGCGGACCGGCCAGCACGCGCTCGCGAACCGGCAGAGGACGTTTTGCCTGACGCCCTTTCAGCGCAAGCTCAACGGCGGCCTCCAGCAAAATAGACTGCGGCACGACGTCATCGACCAGACCGGCTTTCAGCGCCTGACGGGCACGCAGCTGTTTACCGGTTAAGATCATCTCCAGCGCCGTGCTGACGCCCACCAGCCGCGGCAGACGCTGCGTTCCGCCAGAACCTGGCAACAGGCCCAGCTGCACTTCCGGCAGGCCCAGAATGGTTTTCGCATCGTCAGTACAGATGCGGCTGTGGCAGGCCAGCGCCAGCTCCAGCCCACCGCCCAGACACGCACCGTGGATCGCTGCGATGACCGGGATTGGGAGACTGTTGATCTCCGACATCACCTGCTGGCCCTGACGCGCCAGCTCTTCGGCTTCCAGCGCGCTTTGCGCCCGGGCAATCATGTTGATATCCGCCCCGGCGATAAAGTTGTCGGGTTTGGCAGAGATAAACACCAGGCCGCGAATGGCTTTGTTCTCGCGGATCTGCTTTAGCATCGCGCGCACCTGAACGCCAAATTCGGCCTTCAGGGTATTCATCTTTTCATCAGGCACATCAATAGTGATAACGGCCACGTTATCGAGGCGAACCGTCAGATTAAATGCAGATGGCATATCCATTATTCAGCCTCCAGAACCATTGCTGCGCCAAGGCCGCCCGCCGCACAGGCGGTAACAAGGCCAAACCCACCGCCACGGCGACGGAGTTCATGTAATGTTTGCGTGATCATCCTCGCCCCTGTAGCGGCAAACGGATGACCGTAGGCGATAGAGCCACCCAGCACGTTGAATTTACTCTGATCCACTTCACCCGTGGCATGCGCGCGGCCCAGCACATCACGTGCGAAACGCTCGCTTGCCAGCAGCTGGACGTTTGCCAGGGTTTGCGCGGCAAACGCTTCGTGCATATCAATCAGGGTTAAATCAGCCAGCGTCAGCCCCGCGCGATCCAGCGCCAGCGGCGTGGACCATGCCGGACCTAACAGCATGTCCTGCCAGACGTCAATGGCGGTGAAGGCGTAGCTGCGTAAATAGCCCAGGGGAGTAATGCCCAGCTCTTTCGCACGGGATTCGGTCATCAGGATCACGGCGGCAGCCCCGTCCGTCAGCGGCGTACTGTTCGCCGCCGTCACGGTGCCGTGCTTGCGGTCAAACGCCGGGCGCAGTTTGGCGTAATCCGCAAGCGTTGACGTGCCACGAATATTGTTATCTTCCGCAAGCGGTTCGCGATAGGGAGGAATATAGGCGGTCATGACCTCATCGGTCAGCTTGCCTTCCGACCAGGCTTTTGCCGCAAGCTGATGTGAACGATGCGCCAGCGCATCCTGCTGTTCACGGGTAATGCCGTAGGTTTTCGCCATCTGCTCGGCGGTGTCGCCCATGCGCAGGCCGGTGGAGTATTCCGCGACGGCAGGAGGTACAGGCATCAGGTCGCGCAGACGTAAACGCGAGAAGAGTTTGAGTTTCTGACCCGTCGTACGGGCTTTGTTGGCATCCACCAGGATGCGCGCCAGCTTTTTACTGACCCCAATTGGCAGTACCGAAGAGGAGTCCGCTCCCCCCGCTATCCCGGCGCGAATGGTGCCCGCCATCAGGCTTTCGGCGACGTTAGCCACGGCCTGGAAACTGGTTGCGCAGGCGCGGCTGACGCTGTAGGCGTCGGTATGAACATTCATCCCGGTACCGAGGACGATTTCCCGCGCAATGTTGGGGGCTTCAGGCATCTGCACGACCTGGCCGAAGACCAGCTGTTCGATGACCTCCGGCGGAATTTCGCTGCGAGCCAGCATCTCCCCCACTACCATTTTCCCCAGGTCGACGGCCGGTATGCCATGAAACGCCGTTGCCTGACGCGCAAATGGCGTGCGCAATCCACTGACTATGGCAATGCGATCGCCCTGACGGGTAATAAGCGGTAATGCCTGACTCATAACACTCCCCTGTAAAAAAAATATTCGCAAACACTAAGTGGTCTGACCTGATAATAGTCTTAACCATTTTTTTACATTCAGCCAATCGGGGAAACGAAAAAGTGCGAGCTAAAACACAGAGAAGAAAAAGAAAATGCCCCTGTATGGCAGGGGCATTTGTGCGGTATGTTGCCGGGTACGCAAGGTAAAAGCAAAACGGTAACCCGTAGGTTACCGTTTTTAATGCTTACGCCCTCTCCCGTGGGAGAGGGTCGGAGTGAGGGCATCAGGCCGCTGAAATTAACGCAGACCCAGCTGGAAAATCAGCGTTTCAGCTTCGCAGGCAAAAACAAAGTCGATGTCCAGCTTCACGCCGCCTTCCACTTCGGTAAAGGTCGACTTGATTTCACACGGATCGGATTCAACATCACGCGCACGCTTGCTCAGCGCGGCCAGGGTCTCTTCCGCTTCGGCGCGGTTGGTGAACACACGGCTGTAAGACGCGGTGCAATCGGAGTTGTCCATGATGGTGCCAACATCCATACAGCAGCAAACCGGGGTTTCATCAGCACTGCATTTACTCATAGCTCAATTTCCTCTGTATTCGCGCAGCGCGCGAGATAAACACGATGCTGATATTTTACGCCCCGGCGCGGGCTCTCTCCAGCCGTTAATGGCGCAAAATCGGATAAGTGACCAATATCACACTAAAAAATGATCTAAAACAAAAACCACCCTTTTGGGTGAGTCGCGATGGTCACAATTTTGCCAACCAGATCTCGTTTCACGAAACATGTTTGAAAATATTAATAAACAAACTTGCAACATTCAGGCTGGTCGGACCTATACTCTGGCCACTGGTCTGATTTGTCTGTCATACCTCAGACCCTACACTTCGCGCTCCTGTTACGGTATGTAACAATTATTGAATAAAAATAACTCAATGAGGTTATGGTCATGAGCCAGAAAACCCTGTTCAACAAGACTGCGCTGGCAGTCGCAGTGGCACTCGTCTCCACTTCCGCATGGTCAGCGGGCTTTCAGTTAAACGAATTTTCTTCCTCTGGCCTTGGCCGCGCGTATTCAGGGGAAGGCGCTATCGCTGATGATGCGGGTAACGCAAGTCGTAACCCCGCATTGATCATGATGTTTGATCGTCCGACCTTCTCTGCCGGTGCGATTTTCGTTGATCCGGGCGTTGATATTACGGGCCGTTCACCTACCGGTGCCAGTCTGAATTCAGATAACATCGCGCCAACGGCGTGGGTGCCAAACATGCATTTCGTGGCGCCTATTAACGAACAGTTTGGTTGGGGTGCCTCCGTGACCTCTAACTACGGTTTAGCGACCGAGTTTGGTGATAACTATGCCGCAGGGGCATTTGGCGGTAAAACCGATCTGGAAACCCTGAACCTAAACCTCAGCGGTGCTTACCGTCTGGATAGCCACTGGAGCTTCGGCGTTGGCTTTGATGCTGTGTATGCCAAAGCGAAAATCGAACGTTACGCGGGCGATTTGGGCAAAGTCGTTGCTGGCTCAGGTGCACTGCCGCCTGCCCTGGCGCGTCAAGTTGCGGGTATCCCAGCAGACACTCAGATCGCTTATCTGAAGGGCGATGAGTGGGGCTTTGGCTGGAACGCCGGTATCCTGTATGAACTTGATAAAAACAACCGTTACGGCTTTACCTACCGTTCCGAAGTTAAAATCGATTTCGATGGCGATTATAAGAGCAGCCTGCCTTCTGCCTATAACCAGATCCTCGGCAACTTCGGCCTGCCGATGGGTACCAACGGTAGTACCACTGGCGGTTCTCTGAGCCTGCACCTGCCGGAAATGTGGGAACTGTCAGGTTATAATAAAGTGGCACCGCAGTGGGCAATTCATTATAGCCTAACCTATACCAGCTGGAGTCAGTTCCAGGAGCTGAAAGCAACCAACAGCAAAGGCGACACGCTCTTCTATAAAGATGAAAGCTTCCGCGACGCTTACCGCATCGCGCTGGGGACAACCTACTATATGGATGATAACTGGACGTTCCGTACCGGTATTGCCTTCGATGACAGCCCGGTTCCTGCCGACAAGCGCTCCATCTCTATTCCGGATCAGGACCGTTTCTGGCTGAGCGCAGGTGCTACTTATGCCTTCAACAAGGATGCCTCAATTGACGCCGGTATCTCTTATATGCACGGTCAAAAAGTTTCCTTCAAAGAAGGCCCGTATGAGTTCTCTTCCGAAGGTAAAGCCTGGCTGTATGGTATGAACTTCAACTACGCGTTCTAATCGCGCAGGAATTGAAAAAGGTGAGCATTGCTCACCTTTTTTATTTACTCCGAATCGATATCTTTTAGTTCGTTCTCGATCGCCTTCGCGTTTGGATTCTCTTCCGGTTTCAGCTTACCGCCGTTAGCAATAAAGTCATGATTCTGGAAGTACGCTTCTCGCACCATAATATACGGGTCAGAAGACTGGCGCAGTAAGCCATCAGAGTCGAGCAGTTGCGCACGGGTTTCTATCCCTTCCACCGTCCATTTACCCACCGACAGCGGCCAGGTCAGCCACGACAGAACCGGATACAGCGTATCAACCATATCGCCGCCGTCATCACGAAGGGTGAAACTACCGTAGAACGGTAATTGCATGTACGGACCGTACCCGACGCCATAATGTCCCATTGTGCTGCCGAAACGGTGCGGCTGCTCACGCTGCAGTTTCGGGTTCGCCATGCCTGCCACGTCAATAAAGCCGCCCATCCCCAGAATGGAGTTCAGGAAGAAGCGGGTAAAGTGCACCATCCCCTGATACGGGTCGCCCTGCAGGAAGTAGTTCACCATTACCGCAGGCTCTTCGAGGTTGCTGGTAAAGTTACTTAACCCGTTACGCGCGGGCTGTGGAACATAATCGCGCCATGCTACTGCCACCGGGCGAACCACATACGGGTCCAGCACGTTGTAGTTGAAGTTATACATGGAGCGGTTAAATCCTTCGAGAGGATCGGAGCGTCCCGTTTGCTCCCCGGAGCTGGCGCAGCCCACAAGCATCGTCGCGCCAAGCGCAAGCGCCGACAGCCGAAGTTTCATAAATATCTCCCTGTTCAGTATGGCTATCGTTGATTGCCATCCGTAACGGAGCCGTTGATGCTCCGTCTGTAAACGTGCAAGCGATTGTAACAGCACGTTTACCGATGTCTATGAGCACAATTACGGGCAGTAATCACCGTGACTCTGATCTCAGCATAGCCTGGCTTTTGGAATTCGTTTCGCTGGCAATTTTATAATGTCTTTGAAAGAGATGTATCACCTTTGTTGTCATTGCCGCCAATTTAAGAGCATCCCCACAGGCATCCCGATAAAAGCCGCTACGCTTAACAGAAAGATCAACCTCCGGGAGCAGATATGAAAGAAGTGGGCGAAGAAAAAATTGGCGAGAGCAATGAGGAACTTGAAATTGAAAGCGAGGAGAAAGCGCGTGGCGAGAAAATAGAAATTGATGAAGATCGCCTCCCTTCCCGCGCGATGGCCATCCATGAGCATATCCGCCAGGACGGTGAAAAAGAGATGGAGCGCGATGCCATGGCCCTCTTCTGGTCAGCTATCGCCGCAGGGCTCTCAATGGGCGCCTCTCTGCTCGCCAAAGGGATATTTCATGTTCAGCTGGAAGGTGTGCCGGGCGGTTTTTTACTCGAGAATCTCGGCTATACCTTCGGCTTTGTGATTGTCATCATGGCCCGCCAGCAGCTGTTTACCGAAAACACGGTGACCGCCGTTCTGCCGGTGATGCAAAACCCTACCCTCGGCAATTTCGGTTTATTGATGCGTCTGTGGAGCGTCGTCCTGCTGGGTAATATCATCGGCACGGGCATCGCGGCCTGGGCGTTTGAGTACATGCCGATCTTTGATGAACCCACCCGGGATGCATTTGTAAAAATCGGCATGGATGTGATGAAAAACACCCCGATCGAGATGTTCTCGAATGCCATCATCTCCGGCTGGATCATCGCCACGATGGTCTGGATGTTTCCTTCAGCAGGGAGCGCCAAAATTGTGGTGATTATATTGATGACCTGGCTGATTGCGCTGGCTGACACCACGCATATTGTGGTCGGTACCGTAGAAATACTGTATCTGGTCTTTAACGGTACGCTTCACTGGAGCGACTTTTTCTGGCCCTTCGCCCTGCCGACACTAGCAGGAAACATCTGCGGCGGAACATTTATCTTCGCGCTGTTAAGCCATGCCCAAATCCGTAACGATATGTCGAACAAACGCAAAGCGGAGCTTAAAGCGCGGGAAAATGATGATAAATCGACAAAAAAATCGTCCTGAATGGTGACTCTTTGAGCAGTCAGGCGGCGATGCGCTTAACGCATAGTGTAAATAAGGCTATACTCGTGCCGCCTCGTCCCCTTAGTTAAATGGATATAACGAGCCCCTCCTAAGGGCTAGTTGCAGGTTCGATTCCTGCAGGGGACAATACCTTTTCATTTCATCACGTTTCAACACACTTCACCTCCCCCCTTAAAACCAGCAAAATCAGGGCTTGTCGCCTTGAACATGGTTTCAGTTGATTTCATGACATTACATGATTCTGATGGTATCGTTGATGGTACTCACGGTTCGATAAACCGATACCATCAACTGACAACAAAGATTACTCTCCATGGCACTAAATGAGCTATCACCTAAGAAAGTTGAAAACGCTAAACCCAAAGAAACAGACTACAAACTGACGGATGGGGGAAGCCTGTATCTTTTAGTTAAAAAGAACGGGACCAAGGCATGGCGAATGAACTACAGATTTAACGGCAAACAAGCTACGCTGGCTTTGGGCGTTTTCCCTGACGTTTCGCTGGCACTTGCCCGTAAGCGTAGAGATGAAGCAAGGCAACTTTTAGCCGACGGTGTTGATCCCAGAGTATCTAAAAAAGCAGCGCCAACAGAACCCGCCTCTGCTACATTCCAGACAATCGCTTTAGAGTGGCATAAAGGCTCTATAGGCCATCCCTCATGGAAAGAGATTACCCGCACTAAAATTTTAAGAGAAATGGAAAATCATATTTTCCCATATATCGGAAATAAACCCATCGACTCATTAAAAACAAGTAACCTGTTGCCATTATTGGTGAGGATGAGTGATCAGGGAATTGGAGCAACAACAGGAAGAGTGAAAACTACTCTTGCAAGCGTTTTCCGGTACGCTATTCAGCGTGGAGTTGTTGAATACAATCCTACCCATGATCTAAGAGGAGCAATTTCCAGCCCCAAAATAAAGCATCGCCCTGCACTTCCGTTAGAACGATTACCCGAATTAATATCAAAAATTGATAGCTATACAGGGAGGCCGTTAACTAAGCTGGCAGTATTATTTTCTCTTCATACTTTTGTTCGCTCCAGTGAACTGAGACACGCAAGATGGGAGGAAATTAATTTTGAAAATGCAATGTGGACTATTCCTGCTCAAAGAAAAAGAATTGATGGGGTAAAATATTCAGAGCGTGGGGCAAAAATGGGCAGTATTCATTATGTTCCATTATCTAATGAAGCTATTGATGTTCTCGAAGCTATTAAAAAAATAAGTGGTGAGTATGAACTTATTTTCCCCGGAGATAGTAACCCTTACAAACCAATGAGTGAGAACACAGTTAATAAGTCATTAAGAATTATGGGGTACGACACGCAGGTGGACATTTGCCTTCATGGATTTAGGGCAATGGCGTGCTCAGCCCTGACAGAATCAGGTTTATGGTCGAGGGATGCAGTAGAACGGCAAATGAGCCATCAAGAACGAAATGAAGTGCGAGCCGCTTATGTACACTTAGCTCAGCATATGCATGAACGTCGTCGGATGATGCAATGGTGGTCTAATTATATTGAAGCTAACACTGATAGATATATTGCCCCCTATAAAATGAAAAAACTACGCGTTGTTTGAAAATAAGAAAATGGCTAATAGTAGTAAAGTCTGCTATTCGCCCCATTTTACCATATGTGCATACAGGTGACGTGATGAGCGATAATACACGATTAAATGTTTGGGAAAGGAATAGTATTCCTGTAATGGAATTTTGCTCCCTAAAACGAGCTGCTGAACTACTTAATTGCCAAATTGATGACCTTATCCATTTTGCTCAAATTGGAATTATCGAATTTTGCTTAGAATTAAATGGTTTCGAAGCTGCGCTAATGATGATGCGTAAAGGTGGAGATTTTAAAGATTGGGAAAATATGTACCCACCCAGAGTATTAAACTATAGTAATAAATCTGCATTAAGCCATTTCATACCAAAAGCAAAATTCGATATTGATTATACAGAAGATAAGCCATTTTCACCTCCAAAACAAATATACCATTTAGAAAACAAACCAAATATAAAAAGCCCATTAATCTTACTTTCTGGATTGTGGTCTATATGTGTCATCAGCCCAACATCTTCATTATACAAAGAACTAAAGGTATATGGTAAAGCAAGGCTATTAGCACATGATATTTCTTTTAAAGAAGCTAATATGCCATTCACTAATGCTGCATTTGGCAGTGATGAGTGGGTAATATTAGCAATGTCCCCTTTCGAAGGCTTATCATCAATAGAGGGATTAGTATCTCCATCTAATAAAAATATTATTGGAAATATAACACTGGATGATATCTATTTAACAAGATACCAAATAGAAAAATTAGATAACGGTGTTGGCAAAGAGCTACCCAGCTATGTGAATGGTGGTGTATCCAGCATCGAAAGCATCCGAAGAGTGCATGGTAATGTTGAAGCATCAGCAACAAAAAGGGAGGCAGTGTACAAAGCAGCTATTTATTGGTTACTAAATGACCCAGCATCTTGCAATGGAAAACGAGGAAAACTGACTATTGACGCGTGGGCAGATAAAATCGTGGCAGAAAGAAACAATCCCAAAACAAAGGTTGAACTTGGAAAAGATAAGATAAAAGAATGTCTTAGCTCATCTAAAGCAGGAAGATTTTAAGTGGTAATATTTTATACCATCATAAAAACAAAATAGTGGCACTGATAATTTAGCCCTAACCTTGCCATCATCTGCCGTGTTCATTACATAACACGGCAGGTAATTTCATGACATTAAAAACTTACCCTATCACCGGGCATGCCCGCCCACGGGCTACTGCTGACTTTTTGCAAGTAAGCACAGTTACTCTCTGGCGCTGGGAAAAAAACAATCCTGAATTTCCAAAATCCACACGTATTTCAAAACGGGTAACTGTTTACGATGCACAAGAAATTAGACAGTGGGTAAAAGCTCAATCAGCGGGTTCAGGGGGCGTAGTGTGATGGCAACCTTAACTAAATTGGGGAGAACTGCATCCCCCCTATACATAAATCAATTCTTAGGATCGATGCCACGATTCAGTAGTTCTTTACGCAGAATTCGCTTGATCCAAGATGCAAGAGCTGAATCTCCATCTTTGCGCATTTCGTCTTCAAGCTGTCGGCGGAACTCATCTGTAAGACGCATCTGGAAAGGCGGAGAACGTTTTTCTTTTGGTGTTGACATGGTGATGACCAGACCTTATATTAACCTACATGGTAATTACCATTGTAAACATCAAAGCTACAAAAAACAATGCCCAACCTGTGCTGGAACACAAATCGGGCATCTGACCAATCCGCTGTATGAGGTAACGAAGATGGCTAAACAGAAGTGTACCTGGTTATTTGCGGCGATCAACCGCAGCCAGCGCAATGCCCGTCCTGTGATGTTAAGGATCACCGCAGATAACGAGCGCTCAGCGCGGCGCAGACTGGCCCCGGACTATGTGCTGAGCTTTGCCGGTCGCATTCCCTGCGGAGGTGAGCATGCGTAATTATCCGCAACCCGGCGAACGCTGGCAGCATGAGCGTGGCTGGACCGTCACAATCATCCGATTAATTGAAGCCTTGCCCTCCGTGGCGCTGGTTAATCCTGAATTCAGCTGTGAAGTGCTGATACGTCATGACAGCGACAACCAGCTTTCTTCCTGCCCTCTGGCATGGTTTGAACAGCGGTATACGCGTCTGTTTGATGCGCCGCTCTTTAAACCTTCACCAGCTCCGGCAGGCGGTAGTGGCTCCGGCCCGCTGACACTGCATCCGTCTGTGGTATTTACCCGCTGGCGGGAGCGCAGCATACGGCGTTCTGCTGAACCTGACGACAGTCACTATTCAAAGTTTCTCTGACAAAACACCGCTGAAAACGGAGTAATCCACGATGAATATTTCAAACGGGCACAACAGTGCTCAGGGCCACACTTTGCCTGAAAAACACAATGCCGGTGCTTTTGCCTATGGATTGTCAGAGGACGGTTTCGGAAAGCTGACCCGCGCAAGAAATGCCTGCGACCTGCTCCAGCTTCTCTTTTCTGAATACCCGTCTCAGGTCGGAGCGCTCGATACAGGCTGTGCGCCGGGTGTCGCCGCGCTGATGGAGTACTTGCGGGCAGATTTGACGGATATTGCGCACAGCTGCGCACTGATTGAAGGAGGTGTCAGATGAACCAGCCGCAGGTTTCCATTTTCCCGGCAGAAATGACCACCGCGCTGTACCGGCGGGCTATTGCATCGGCATGGCGGCAGAAAACGCTGAACGAAACCGGCAGCGATCAATATGGTCCGCACAGCCTGACGGTTGAACGTATTGAAATGGCCATTGCCCTGCATATCGAGTGCGCATTGATTAACGAATATGGCGAAGCACAGGGAGCCGCTGCCGCACTGGCACTGCTGACTGACATGCTGGAGCCGTCACTGCTGACCGCGCCGCCGGTACTGACCGTGCGCGGCTGTGAAGTGATGACGGAGCTGTACCGTACGCTTCCGGCGGCTTTTGATGACTTCTGCAGCACGGGTGCGGCGCTGTATCAGGGGGAAGTATGACAACACAGAAAGTTTCACAGGTTGCAGAGGCTGCACAGGGGAAATGGCCCGTTATTCTGCAGATGCTGCGTATTGATGTACCTGAAAACGGCAGGCACGGTCCCTGCCCGAAATGTGGGGGCAAGGATCGTTTTCGCCTCGATGACCTTGACGGGCGCGGGACGTGGATTTGCAGCCAGTGCGGCAATGGTGACGGTCTGGATCTGGTTAAGCTCATAACCGGTTACGGCGTCAGAAAGGCCGCGCAGGAGGTGGCGCAGGTGCTTAATGTGCCGGATGTGCAGGAACTGTCTGTTAAGCCCGCCAGGCAAAAAGCCCCTAAACGTGACATGAGCCTTACCGTGGCGGCGCTGATGAAAGAGAGCCACACGGGAGAAAGCCCCTATCTGACCGGAAAAGGGTTCGCCGGATACCCGGCCTCCCTGACCGGGAGCGTGCAGCATATCAGCGGTAAGGATTTTCCTGCCGGTTCCCTGCTGTTACCGCTCACCACCAACGCCGGAGCCGTGACCGGTGCGCAGCTTATCGCCCCGACGGGTGAAAAAAGCATACTGCCCGGCAGTACGATGAAAGGCGCGTTTGTGGCGCTCAGCCCGTTACCGTCTGAACCGCCGGTACAGGTGGTGATTACCGAAGGTTACGCCACGGCGCTGACGGTAAGCCAGCTCACCGCCGGATGCGTAGTTGCTGCCATATCTGCGGGCAACCTGCCCAACGTGGCGCAGTCGCTGCGGGCACGCTGGCCTGAGGTAAAAATTATCATCGCCGGTGATAACGATTTTCAGGACGGGGGCGAGAATCCCGGCAGATCCTTTGCTGAACGGGCGGCAAAAGCCGTCGGCGGCTGGATGACGCTGCCACCGGGAGAGATTAAGGCTGACTGGAATGATTTCCATCGGGAGCACGGTATTACCCGTGCCCGTGAAGCCTTTCGTAACGGTCTGGTACTGTGCGGGGAAGGCCGCACGCAGCTGCCGCACGGGTTCCGTCTTACCCAGGAATATCTCTGGTATGAAAAACAGGTACAGCGCAACGGTGAGACGGAGATCCAGAACGTCAAAATATGCAATCCGCTGCGCGTGACGGCAATCACCTGCGATGCCGATGGCGGTAACTTCGGGCGACTGCTGGAGTGGGAAGATACGTGGGGTGAGCGCCGCCGCTGGGCGATGCCGATGGAAATGCTGAGCGGCAGCGGTGAGGAACTGCGCCGGGTACTGCTGGTTAACGGGCTGTCCTATATCAGCACCACCGGCGAGGCCCGCGCACGCCTGATGGAATATATCTCGCTGTGTAAACCGGAACGCCGCGTGACCTGCGTCAGCCGTACCGGGTGGCATGGTCAGGTTTACGTCCTGCAGGATGAGGTCAGCGGTGAAGGTGCGGAAAGTGTCATTCTCCAGACCACTTCCGTGCAGGGGCGTGATTTCCGCGTGTCGGGCACAACGGAGGAATGGCGGGAGCACGTATCCCGCTACTGCACCGGCAACTCCCGCGTGGCGTTTGCCGTCAGTCTGGCTTTTGCTGCACCACTGTTACGGCTGGTTGGTATGGACGGCGGCGGCTACCACCTCAAGGGGGAATCGACGGACGGTAAGACCACCACCATGAAAGCGGCAACCTCCGTCTGCGGCGGGCCTGACTACTGGCAGACGTGGCGGGCAACCGGCAACGCGCTGGAGGGATGCGCCAGCCGCCGCAACGATGCCGCCATGATGCTCGATGAGATCCGGGAGGTGGACGGACGCGAGGCTGGCAATATCGCCTACATGCTGGCAAACGGTCAGGGCAAGGGCCGTGCCGGTACGGACGGTGAGCTGCGCACCCGTAAGCAGTGGCGGCTGCTGTTCTTTTCAACCGGCGAGCTGTCACTGACTGAACATGCGGCAAAAGCCGGGGAGCGTACCTTTGCCGGGATGGAAGTCAGGATGATCCAGATCCCCAGCGATTCCGGGAAGTTTGGCGTATTTGAGGAGCTGCACGGCTTCGACAGCGGCAAAGCTCTGGCGGAACATCTGGAGTGGGCCACGTCCAGCTACTACGGTTCGCCGTTCAGGGAGTGGCTGAAAGCCCTGACCGCTGACCTTAACGGGCTGACGGCACAGGCAAAGTCACTGATGAAGGAATATACCGCCGCCCTGACCCCGAAAGATGCGGGCAATCAGGTGGGCCGGGCTGTGAACCGCTTTGCACTGGTGGCGATGGCGGGCGAGCTGGCAACCCGGCTGGGTATCACCGGCTGGCCTGAGGGTGAAGCGCTGCGGGCAACCCGCGTCTGCCTGAACGCATGGCTGAAAGATCGCGGGCACACCGCCAATCAGGAAGATATTGCCGCACTGGAGCAGGTACGCAGCTTCTTTACCGCGAATCAGTACAGCCGCTTTGCTGACTGGCACGACGAGCGTAACCGCCCCGGCAATATGGTGGGCTGGCGCAGGGTGGAGAAAGGCAGTACCGCGCAGGGCACGGAAGCCGTCACCACGTTCTACGTCATGCCGTCCGGCTGGAAAGAAATCTGCCGGGGATTTGACCCGCGCAAGGTGGCACGTCTGTGCGCGGATCGTGGATATCTGCTGCCCTCCACCGATGGCAAGCTGCAGACAAACATTCGCCCGCCAGAGATGAATCCCCGCAGGCTCTATGTCTTCAACAGCGAGGTTCCGGGTTAAGGCTTTGCGTGAGTTTTATTTATTAAGGGTAACAAGTGTAACAGGTGGAACAACCTTGTTTTACAAGGGCTGAAACTGTTCCACCTTCTGAAATAGTGAGGTGGAACAGGTGGAACGCCAGCCGATCCGCTGTTCCACCTTGTTACCCGCGATGTTCCACCTGTGCTTTACCTATAAATGCATTACAAAACAAGGCTGTAACACCTGTTCCACCTGTTCCACCGCATCGGGGACATAAAGCAGGCTGAAGCAGAGGCATTTTTATCTGGCTGGCTTTCATAGCCACGTCTGAATAACCGCAAACGCCCGTTGTGCCAGCTACCACACACTGAGCACCGATAGTGCGCTTGTGTCAGCCACGACACAATTGACGTAACGAACCAACCCGACAGGAGAAGTCATGAACAACACTGCAGAGAATAACAACCTTTCCACTTTTCCGGCTGTCACGCAGCGGGCGCTGGAAACCCTGAACACAGCCAGAAGCGCATGGCTTGAAGCACGTCGTCGGCAGAAAGCGGCAGCGGATAATATTGCAACTATCCGCCAGCGCCGGGCTGAAATGGAAGCCACGACGAACGCACTGAATGAGGAGTGGCGCACGCTGTTTCGTGAAAGTCAGGGCGTTGTCTCAAAGGAAATGAAAAAGCTGCGCACGGAAATTGCGCTGGGACGCGAAACGCTTGAGGATTTTGATGAACTGCTGGCAGCTCAGGAAAGCGAAAATGCCTTATTACCGCAGGAAGCCGGGAAATTAGCCGGGCAGTATATCAGCGCACATAACACCCTTGTGGAAATTCGCGCAAAGCAAATCTGGGAAGACTTCATGCAGGCGCATGGCAAGGCGTTAATCCAGACACTGAGCCTGCTCAAAACCACAATGGGGCGGGAAGCCAGTGCCGTTGTGGGGGTGGTGAATTCAGTTAATGACCCGGACACAGTACTGAAAGACTTTATTCACAAACATATCACCAGACCGGCTCTTACTAACGCTGCGATGCCGGAACAGGACCCTGTGTTCAAACTGGCGGGCGTTGCGCCGGATTATGCGGCTCGTGTCGATTTAAGCAAAATCCCGTCACCGGCGGCCCTTCACAAAATGAAGATCCGTCAGGAACGTGAAGAGCTGCAGAAACGTAACCGTGATATGGAGGGTATCTGATGGCGCTGAAATGTCCTGAATGCGGCACCGTTGCACACGCCAGAACCACCGCCTATGAAGCACCGTCGGTTAAACGCTCATGGTATCAGTGCCAGAATCTTGAATGTTCCTGCACATTTACCGCTCTGGAAAGTGTGGATACGATAATTATGAAGCCCCGGCGCAATGAACAGGAATCAGACAAAGCACAAATGCCGGAAAAACAACAGCAAACGCTCAATCGCTATGGCTCTGCATCAAAGTTATCAAGCCGCCAGCAAATCCCTGTCTGATTAGCAAAAAACGCCTACCTAATCCCGGCCCGGCACCGGGATTTTTTACGCCTTTTTCCTGGCTGGCCTGAGAGCGCATGAGTGCATGTCTATGGCGCATGAAAACGCATGAGTCTCATGCATCATTTTTGACGTGAAAGCCCTTGTGTGGCGGCTCCTGAGGCGATTTACCGGGTGCATGAAAACCATTCTGTTAAGCGAAGCGGGCAGGCGGGCGGGGCTGCGCACGGAATGGAAATAAATGGTAATGCTGTGGGTACTGGGCACACATAGATAAGAGGTTTGCGAATATTAAGCTTGTTGTCGTAACTGAGATGGCCCTATCAAAATCAGAAATCAAACAAAGTGTTACGTGTAATTTATAGAATTTTCACAGAAAACATATACAATCATTTCTAACATAGGAGTCTGATTAAGTCGGGATTATTATGGCTATTCAAAAAAAACAAACAAAAAATTCTGAAAGAAGTATTAAAAGCCAATTAGAAAAACTTACGGTTGAAAAAGCCATTTCCGAATATATTTGGAATGCTTTTGATGCCGAGGCCACAAATGTTAACATTACAGTTATTCCGAATGGTTTAAGTGGAATATCCTCAATAGAAATCATTGATGATGGAACTGGCATCGATTTCAATGAAGTCGATGAAACCTTTGGGCAATTTTTAGATTCCAAGAAGAAAGCAAAAAGAACACCTGTCACAAGAGGGCATAAAGGTAAGGGGCGATTTTCATTCTGTAAATTCGCTGACAAAGCCGAATGGAATAGTTGGCGAAATGGAGAGGAATTTACGCTAACTATAGTTTCATCGCATCTGAATGAATATGAGCACTCAGATTTATCCACATGCCATCGTAAAAACTCTGGAACTAAGGTCGTATTTAACCCCGTAACAATGGCTGAGGATTATTTTAGCTCAACAGTCATACCTTTTTTGCAGAACGATATATCGTGGTTATTGGTGGCCAAGCCAAAATTAAATTTAAAAATAAACGGCCAACCTATGAGCCCAATCGGATATTCTTCAACTTCAAATATTACTGAGTTTGGAGATGAAGATTTCAACTCAAAAACAGTCATATGGTCCAGCAAGCCAGTAGTAGAAAAATCATACATATATTATTTAAACAACCTCGGTGATATTGTTTACAAAGAGTTTTCTGAGATGAACAAAAAAGGATTTGATTGTTCATCCTATGTCACATCAAGTTGGTTTGATGATTTTTCTGAATCAAGTGATTTGTTTAGTGAATCGGAAAACAGTGTTGATTCAGATGCTTTTAAATATATCAGCCTTAAGGTTAAGGGGCAATTAAGGGAAGAGTACAGAAAATATAAAAATAATGCAGCAGATCAACTCATTCAAAGCTATTTAAATGAGGGTGTATTTCCAGAGTATAAAGGTGAGAATAGAATGCTCAATGAATTTAAAAGGAATCAACTCATTGAAACTATTAAAGTAATTTATGAGGCTGAACCTCAAATTTTCTCATCATTAAATAAGAAACAAAAGAAAATCCTAATTAAACTATTGGATAGAATTGTTGAAACAAATAACTTATCCAATCTCTTTGATATTTTTGAAGGGATAGTTTCCTTATCCGAAGATGAGGTTGATAAACTTTCATCCGTAATAAAAAGAAGTTCACTCTCTAATATCACTAGGACTTTATCATTCATTAACGACAGACTGGATATTATTGATTATTTTAAAAAAATGTTATATGAAAAAAAGAAAGAGTCGTATGAGGTAAAACACATTCAAAAGAGTATAGAAAATAACTTATGGCTTTTTGGGGAGCAATACACTCTAGTTGCATCCGAAGAAGATAAGTTTGATAAAGCTCTAAGGAAATACCTTGAGAAAATTAAAGGCTTTAACGAAGAACATTATAATAAGTATAGTGTGGAGCACCCAGACAAAAATAAAGAAATGGATATATTTGCAGCGCAAAAAACAAAACGCTACACTGAAAACAATGAAGAATACTTTCATTGCATTGTGATTGAATTAAAGAAACCAAGTATAAAACTCGGTGATGAAGAACTCGCACAAATAAAACTATATAAAAATATAATATCTGCAACTGATGAATTCAAAGACGAAAATACAAAATGGGATTTTATTTTAGTTGGGAATGATATATCTAATAGTAAAATCACTGCCGCAAATTTATCATCAGATCTAGAAACTAATAAAATACATGGTGAGTTTGGCTTGGTTCAAAAAACAACAAATATGAAAATTTACGTCAAAACGTGGAAGCATATTTTAAATGAGTATGATCTTAGATATAACGACCTGATCGATAAACTTAAGTTGAAAGAGTTAGAAATTGCAGAAGATATGGGGCCTGATGAACTCACAGCAAAAATTGTAGAAAAAACGGAAAGACTTCCGACTTCGATACAATCTTAGCCGAAAAAACCAGCTTTGCTCCCATTCAACCCACATCAGGCAATACAGTCTTTTGTGGGAGCAGGGTTTGACTTGTTCATGTCAGCGCATCGCATATTGGATGAGGCGTTTTTTGAGCACCTGTCCAATGTGCCCATCTTTCTTAGGGCCTGCCATTTCTCACAAGCGCTTTTTTGCATAGTGGCTCCTGCTGCATTTGAACCAGCGGCCAAGCGATTATGAGATGGCAAATCATGAAGCGATGGTATACATGGTTAAACCCGGTTATAGCGCTGGACGGTGAGCGATTTAAAGCCATTCCGGTATACAGAAAGTGAAAAAAATACTTTAGGGGATATACCCCTAACTTACAGAACTGGCGCTGGTTTGCGAGTAGCATTGTATAATGCGTGGGGTGTGATAACTTTTTTGCGCATTTTTCAACCTTTTCGCAGATTTGCCAGCCCCCTGCCCCGTCGTTTTTTCATCCAACTATTCATTATTGAAACTGACGGAATAGGCCGATCTCTATGGCCTTAATGAGATGTTTTTATCGTTTGATGGTATCCATGATGGTATCAACAAAACAACCACTTAAATTACCTTTATAAAACATAGATATAAATACATTTTCGATTCCTGCAGGGGACACTTTGACCTCCACGCGTTGTTGAACACATTCGCCTGTCCATCGCAGAATTCACTGCGAAGAAGAATCCCGTTTTATTTGAGCGTAACGCGTTGCCAGCTGTTTAAGACGCAACTCCAGTTGGGTCTTTTCAGCTTCAGGAAGCACACCTCCTGCGGGATGCTGTGACAGGCGTCTGAGTTGTTCTTCAGCCGGTATTGTTTGGTTAAATGACTGTATAGTCGAAAAAACTACCGATTTAAGCTCACTCACCGTGATATATTTTCCCTTCTGCTCATCCAGACTACTCAGCCGATGGCTCAGTTGCTGTAGCTTCATCATTCCCTGATACCAGCTGTTCATGGCCTCAGCAGGCAACGCTGCCGCGTTAAATTTTTGCTGCCACTGCACGGCAAGCGGCTTTGCCTCCTCCGGCCGCACCGTCTGGAGTTGCGCTAACAGCTCAAGGCTGTAGGAAATATTCCAGTCAGGGGGCAGCTTATCCAGTCGGGCAAGCTGCTGCTGCGTTTCTGTAATAAACGTGGGCGGTAAAGTGCCTCGCTGTGCTAATGCCTCTTGCTGAGCAGGTGTAAGCGCTTCAGGTAACGGCGCCAGCGAGGCAACAGCCTGAGTCGTTAAGGGATCGGGTCTGGACAGAAAGCCCCCTCCCCACGCCACGACGACGCAGACCACCAGCATAGAACACATCCCGGCGACAAAGGGCTTCCATGGTCTGACCGACCCGTGCGCTGTCGTAAGACCCTCTGCATCAGGCTGATTTTCCGGCTGCACAACATAGACCCATTTCACGTCGTCAACCGGTTCTGCCCTTTCCTGAGGTAATTCGCAACCGGGCATCATGCGTGCATTCAGATCTGATGCGTCATTACTGCTTTCCAGCCGTTCAGCATTCGAACGTATCATTGTTCGTAACGTATCGAACTGGCTTAGGTGTTTCAGTTCAAGACGCTGGAGCACCGCACTCAGCCGGGTAAGCAACGTTTCAGCACTGTAAAGCTCACTTAGATGGCTGTTGTTGAGTGGAAGCATACGCATGCGCTGCTGCAGTCGCTGGCTCAGGCCGGTAAGGATTTCCAGACGAGTATGTAGCGTCTTCGGCCAGAAAACGTCCCATTGATGGCTAATCAGGGCCTCCAGAATCGCCAGCCCTTCGTTCAGGCCAGCCAATCCAGACAGGTGAGTCCGGGCAAGGGTGTACCAGGCCGCAGTCTGCAACTCCACACCGTTTTGTTCAAACAGAGAGAGACAGCGTTTTTCGACATATTGCCAGTTTACATCCGGGCGAGCAGGATGCGTCAGCTTGCTGAGTTCATCGCGGAGAGTAGCGTAATCTGGCAGCGTGCGCGGGTCGCCGCCGGTTTTTAACGTTATATGTGTGGTCATCCTGGAGGGCCTGCATATCCGTGTGGTTAATTTCGTCAGTTGATGTGAGGGGCTATTTTGCGTTTAAAAGTGCAATGACTCAGAAATATCGCTATGGCAGCAGCGCTAAAATCAGACCGAAAAATACACCTTCATCAAATAGTTGTCCGGACCGGGATGAGGTATCAGGGGGAGTAAAGATCCAGCCATTTGCGTTCCCCACCCGCATGAACAGACGTCCTTGAGAAATCAACTTGTCCCCGGAATAGAAAGTCACCTCGACACAACCGGCGACGCCCTGTCCATACAGAAAGATCGGCATAAAGTTGACCGCCCGGCTGTCATAGCGCAAAACGATACCGGAAATCTCAAAAGCCCCGCCCTCCACCAGCAGATCCGGAACGGATACGGTCAGTGGCTCCACATTCAGTCCCGTATCCGTCAGCCACGCGTCCATTTGCTCCTGAAGCTGAGCCATCCGCTGGCGAAACTCTGCAATATCAGCCTGACTCTTGCTGATGGCAGGAACTGGTGCAGGTTGTCGTGCCTGCAACTTTTTCAGGAACTGTGATTTTACTGACATGATGTTATCAAACCTTATATACGGAGGGTCGTATCGAGATATTGTTGTTGCCTGAGATGCCTTAACAGGACCCGTCCTTCGGGCATAAACTCAGTCCCGTAGCGCACCAGACCAATCCCTTTAAGTTCAGCGTCAATGGCATAACGCAGTTCGCCGGGGACGTTCTGTTCCAGCAGGACAACGGTTATTTTTTTCAGGCGGGGTTCATACTTGAGCAGGACGGCAGATAATGTGCCCATCAGCTCATGGGCCGTTCCCGGCATGCCTTGCAGAATTTTGGTCATATCCGGCAGCCCGTAGTCTGGCAGATGCGACAGCGTACCGGCACGACAGTTGAGAACGCGCTGCATGTTATCCAGCACCGAGAGGATGACCTGATTTTCTTCACTGACCTGACTAAGGTTGAGTCCGCCTGTAAAATTTCCCGTTAACATTTCATACAGCGAAGGCGCGTTATGTCCGTAGGGCATCAGTCTTCCTTAAGCGGCTGTAGCGTCAGAGAGTTATCACCTGCTTCCAGGATACGTGGTTTATCCGGATCCAGGTCACTGCGTTTGATAACCTGCTTCCAGGCGTTGTTGTCCATATCCGGATGGCGGAAGAGCCCTACCACCGCGACAAACTGCGCCTTTTCTTCCATTGGCATATCAAGGTTTGCATCGCCACCCGGTTTCACCACGACATCACGACTGGCCAGCATGTCGTCTTTCAGAATGGTGCTATCATCCTGAAGCAACTGCTGATACACCGTCTTATCAAAGGTTTTGCGGTCTTTGAGCTGGTAAACCCTTATCACCACCGGCTGAGACAGCGAGTTACTTTCACGGGAGTCGGTGTTCAGCGCCTCACGTGCGGTGAAATCGAGGTGCAGCACCTTGATTTTTTTGTAGAACACGGCGTTAAACGCCGATTTAGTGCCATCGGTGACGCTCTGCGTCACCCCGCAGCCTGCCAGGCTGAATGCCAGCAGCGGTAGCAGCCAGCGCGAAGTCTTAATTGAATTTGTACGTAACACGTCGGTTTCCTTGTTGTGGTGTTGAGGGCTGCAGGCCGGTGTAATAGCCCAGTTCCGTCGTGAAGGTCTGCGGGATATCGTCCAGGAGATATTCGTCTTCCGCGCCCAGCACGCCATTCATCCCCAGCCAGAAGCGACCTTCACCGAGCGGCGGCGCAGCCAGCAGGCAGGTCCGGGTGGTCAGAGTAATTTTTGCCTTAAAACGCCACCCGAGATAAACCCGCAGCATCACCAGAAAGTCCTGATACAACAGACCGTCCGGTTTCCAGCCCTGCGCTTCCTGTTCGTTATCCGTCGTGAGCGCAATCAGCAGTTGACTGCTGGCATCCATCGCTTCGTCACCCAGAGGCGTATTGCCATCAAGCAGAAACTCTTCGTCACCGTAAAAACCCAGCGGCCTTTCAATCTCTACAGGCCGGAGACAATACGGACTCACCTGCACCGTCGTATCGGGGGCCAGCAGGCGCACCAGTGCCTGCATCCCTTCCTGAGTTTTGCCCGGCTGCTGCAGCACACCCAGTAGCGCCAGAAAGCGGGACACTGGCGTGGCTATATGATCCGCAGTGCCCGGTATTCCCAGACCAACCAGACCCAATAACGACTGCGAAATGCTGTCGGTACCGCCGGGCTCAAACGTGGCCGGATACGAGTATTTACGCCAGACGCGGTAAAACTGCGTCAGGATGCGATGACTGAAAATATCCAGAAACCCCTGCAGCGCCTCATGTCCTTCCCGGCGCTGGGAAATGTCATCGAGATAGGCGGTCGGTAGAGGCGAATCAACACCGTACATCCCCATAAAGGTCGTGCGGATAAGCGGTGGCCTACTGTCATCATCCTCGTCATACTCGACAGCCTTCAGTTCACTGGCCGGGAACCCCATTCCAGGGTGCGGCGCAAAGCGTACCGGGTCATCCGCAGGATGGCTGGTAGAGCCCATCAGCGGCCTGTCCGGATGGCGCTTCTCCAGTAGCTGGCATAAACGATAAAAGTTTATGCGGTGAAGATCGGCCTCCAGACGCGGGGTCAGCCGGGAATGCGGCGGTTGTGCTTCTCTTCCCATTCCAGGCGCTCTCCGGTCGGTTGCAGAATAATAATCAGGCGGTTAAACAGATAGATATCGGTGTACAGTGCAAAGAAGCGGCTCAGCATCTCGCCGAACAGACAGATATCGCCGCGCCCGGCAAAGCCGTTGCTCTCAAGCGTCACCTCAATCTGCACCCCGCGCACCAGATATCCCTGCTCAAAGCGTTCCGTTTCACTGTGCTTCACATCGATAATCGCCTCCAGACGACGGCGGTTCATCTCGCTGTCGGTCCACTCATACAGCGCCAGGGTGCCGCGCAGCACGTCGGCGTTGTCCATCATCGACAGGAACCCGCTGCCGAGGTGGCTCAGCACGCGCCAGTGGAAACGGTCCTGCGCCGGGGGATAACAAGGCAGCGTCGGCGCACACAGGTTACGCACGGCGATACTGGCTGAAGTGGTTTTCATCACTGTATCGAGCACGGTACTTTGCAACGCTCTGCGAGGTAGTTGGCCATTGGTGCCGGTTAGCGTCAGCGACAGGCTTTCATCCTCCGGCACCGTGTGGTTATCAAACGCTTCCCCGCCGAGGATAAGCCAGGTGTTATGCAACCCCGACGGGCCACGGCGCACGCGGGTGTGATAGTAATATTCCGGGGCTTCATGGCGCATCATTCCGCCCTTGTGGCGGAAGCTTGAAAATGGCACGTAGGTATGCTGGCTCGATGACATCACCGAATCCACCGCATATATCTCGGTGTGGCCATCCTGCACGCGCATCGGGCGCAGCATGTATTCGGTCTGCAGGGAGTTGAGCGTCAGCGGGTCAGATTCCAGCGGGAACAGGTTGATCACCGGCACACAGTTCAGCCGCAGATGCTTTTCGGTAAAGCTGAAATCATGCTCCCAGCGTTCTGCCAGCACCACGTCGATTTCGAACCAGGGGAGCTCAGCCGGAAAGACTATGGTCTCCAGCCCACGCAGCCCGGTGAACATGAATTTCTCACGGAAGGTGAAGTACTCGAGCAGCAGTTGATATCCGCTAAAGCTGCTGCTTCCTTTCGGCCACAGGACGTCATCATCGCCAAAGCCCAGCGCGGTGAAATATCCGTCGAGCGGTCTTCTGTCCATGTCACCCGGCATCCGCAGCCAGAGGCGCGCTGTGTTCATGGTAAAGGCTTCATGCATGGAGCAGGCCAGCGGGGCATCAGCGTTAAAGTAGAGCGGGATCTGGCTGAGATCGATACGACTCCAGTCGGCGAGATGGCTGCAGTTAAAGCGCAGCGTGATGACCGAACGGCCATCCGGATCGGTTGCCAGCCGGGCACTCTCAAGCGACAATGGCTGAAGGGTGATCTCTTTGGTGGTGGTGTACCGACAGCGCGTGCCCTTCTCACCGATCGGCCTTGAGTTCACCTCAAAGCCTTTGACGATGCGCATCGGCTCTTTCATTTCGAGCCAGTCAGGCGTGAACTCCACCACTGACATCGACGGAATGGTACGAAGATAATGCGGCCATAGCAGGCTGACCAGCCCTTCGGTAAGTTCAGGCAGGTCGTCATCGAGCTTTTCACGCAAGCGCCCCATCAGGAAGGCAAAGCCCTCGAACAGGCGTTCAACATACGGGTCGCGCGCACCGGCTTTATCGAGGTTGAGCATTGCTGCCTGCTCGGGGTGAGCACGCGCAAACTCTTCGCCGGCTTCCAGCAGATAGCGCATTTCGGCGTCATAATAACGCAGGGTTAAGTCGTCCATAGAAAACCAATATGATTGAATGTTTAACAGTATTCAGGGATCAAGTGAAGCCATCACAGCCTGCAACTTATTGATATGGTATCGACTAATATTTCTTGCTTACTCGCTTAAACACCATAAGAGAGACAATATAAATAACAACAAAAGCAATATTCGAAGAACCATAAAACAGCCAAACAATGGAGTAGGTTTCGTCAACCAAATAATCCAGAGTTGTTCCAATTAACACGGATTCAAAAGTGTATTTGATATCCATGAGTGAAAGGGAAAGAATTGTTGTACTGACCAGTAAAAACAAGGCTACAGGCACAAAAGCTAGCAGTATACGCTTAATCATTCTCAATTCCCTGGGATTGGCTGAATGTTGTGGGGGCATAACCGCTCGAGCCTTTTCCGGTGAGCCCACTTCCTTTGCCTATTGCCCCGGCAGTTTCATTACCGCTGCCTACACCATCAATTTCTTTATAATCTGAAGCGTTATGATAGCTGCCCTTAAATTCGTCAGTCATTTTAATTATTCGCATATCAGCTGGATTTAGAGCTAAATCCTCCAGATAAGCATTCAAAGACGATGGGATCGCAAAGTCTTCACTGTAACCCAAAGAGTCTAGCAGTCTCACGTCAAATATTCCTGTACCTGCTTTTTTAAGTCCCGTTACTGACGTTGTAGTACAGTTGTTAACTGCCAGGTTATATCTATCAATAACGCGCCCATCTTCTTTTATTTCCGCACTGGTATTTTTTCCATCAGGGTGAACGCTGCTGGATGACCATTAAGCATTAAATATTGATAGCGTGTTGGATTCATCGACGTCCAGTATTTTAAAAACTGACGCCCTCATTCGATAAAGTTCTTTTGCGTAAAACCTTACCGCTCTTTCGCTGGAATATTTAATCAACACGCCTTCACCTACAGGACTAAATCCTTCCTGATCATATCGTCCATAGGTGAACACATAGATCATATTTTTAAAGTGTATTGAAACGAAAGCATGTCCTGCACCTTGGGTTTCTGTCCAGAGGAAAACGCCATCACTCAGTTCATTCGTTTCTGCAATACACTCTCCCGCAAGGTCATATTGACCAGACTGGCTACAATCAATTCCCGGAGCAAACATCGTATCAGCCTGTGAGCCAGCCAGAAACGATGTCTTTCCAGCTCCTCCTGCATCTGAAATTGCACCAGCCGAACTCTTCTCATACGTATCATTCATCATCGACGGAATAAACTTAGCCTTACATGGACAGGTACTGTAGCTATCGAGTGTTCCGGCCATTCGCCTGCCGTGTATGGTATCGTTGTCGATGCCACCGGCTATCCTGTAAAGCCCGGGATATTTTCCACAGGTCACGCTGTCCTGCTCACGCGCAACCAGTTTATCAAACAGAGTGTGATCCTCGGCGCCCGAGGTAATTCTCCCGCCGCAGGTCGTTTTGTCACCCTGCACCAGATAAAAACCTTCTGTTGGCATATGTTTTCCTTTTAGTTGTATTCCGTCCTGTTACCCACAAAGCACCGCACTGCCTGCCGGGTCGAGCGCAATCAGACCGGCCAAAAGCTGGTCCATCTCAGGCTGAAGGCGTGACTTATCGGTTTCACTGCGTGTGGCTTTCATGCGCAGCAGTCTGAGGCGACGAGATTTCACTTCAAACAGCAGTGTCGGTGTCCACTGCGTGAGGGTGATTGACCGTGCGGCGCTATCGAGCTCACCCAGCAGATGCAGGGCCAGCTCATTTTTACCCTTTTGCTCGGCTATGCGGGCCATCAGCAGGCGCAGCAGCCATTTGTCTTTTGTAGAGTCGCAACCAGGATGGGTCTGGAGCCAGTGAAGTGTGGCATCCAGACCGTCAGTGTCCGCTTTATCCAGCGCTTCCGGCTCGAGGAGCAGGATATCGTTATCTGTCTTACCAGCAGCACTGACCGACTCATCCCGCCAGCTGGACAAATCGTCCAGCACGCTCTGATTTATCCAGTTGAGCGTGACCTCATCGGCAAACGGCGTTCCGTCATTAAAGGCCAGCGTTTCAAGTCCTGTGAGACGGCTCAGCAGCCCTTTCAGATCGGCGATGATGATATCGGCCAGCACATCGTGCCCCAATTTCACCAGAGCCTGGTGGATATACCACTGCAAATCCAGCCAGAGGTGATTAGCACCACGCGAGAAGGTGCTGTCCGCCTGCTCCAGTATCTCCAGCCAGCTCTGCTGCAGGTACAACCGTTTAAGCATGGCCCGCTGGTCAGCCCGCGGTGGTTCGATACGTGTTTTCCCTTCGGCATCCGGTGCAGGGATCGCTCTCAGCGTGTCATGGCGCAAGCTTTTCATCAGCCGGTGTGCGGCTAGCCAGCCATCAGGCTGCTCGCGCAGATATCCCGTCAGGGTACGGGCCTGGGCCAGCAAATCCTGACCGGAGGTGATGCGGTTCAGAACCGGCGCATCTGACTCGGTCGCATGCGTAAAGGGCTGTGACTGCGCCTTATTCCCTGCGTTCTGCGGTACCACGGCATCCACACCCCCGGCCTTCATCAGGCGAGACTCCAGCCCGCTGTACAGGGCATTCAGCTCTGGCCGCGATGCTTCCGGCTCGGTCTCCAGACGGGTACTGATGAGCAGCAAGGCCCCGGCGGTACGCTGTGCATCCTCGCGGATGACCTCCGGAAACAGTGACAGACTGTCCAGAACACGGCTACCGGCAAGCCATTCCAGTGCAGCCTTGCGGCTTCGGTCCCGCTGCGGGTGAAGCTGCATGCCGTAGCGCTGCAATAATCCGGCAAGCAGTTCAAGCCCTTCGGCAAAGCCGGCTTCGCCATCCTGGTGCAGTCGCGCCCAGCAGTAATAGGTCGCAATACGGATGTCTTTGGCTGTGGTGGTCAGTAACTTTTCAGCAAGCGTGCATATCAGTTCGGTATCAATTCCGGAGAGCTTATTAACCTCTTCGCGGATACGCTGAAAATCATCGTCATATCCCGGGTCTTCCCCGGTCGGACTGGCTACGCTTACCGGAGCAAGCCAGGGCTGCCAGTTATCCGTGCGCGTCTGCGCCTGTTCACGCAGCTGAGCATCGTCAGCCTGACAGGCGATAACCAAATTCTGCAATGTGCTCATTATTCGACGCCCTCCATGTCATTGTTTTCCGTATTAGCCATCAGCGCCTGAGCGGTGGCCGCGCTGTCGACACTGAATATGTGATCCGGCAGCGTGAAACCACGCAGATCCAACAGCGCCAGCGGGCCTTTTCCGAGTTGTGAGCGCAGCACCCACTGCAGGGTGCGACCATCCGGTGCAGTAAAGCTCATCATCCACTGGCTGCGGTCCAGCTGCTGACGCTTGCTCAAGTCCAGCAAGCGGATAAAGCCCCAGGTCCCGCTGTAATCCCCGAACAGACGCGCACTGGCGTTGACCGTGGTCCATGTCAGCATCGTTCCCGGTTTGTAAGTCTCTCCCGGCCAGCGGAAGCTTTGCCAGTCGGCCATCTGGTTGAAGTAGTGCAGCTTTTGTCCATCAATGGTTAGCTGCGTCTCCACCACCTGTGGCACAGGACGCGCCTGCAGCTCAAAGCTGATGCCCTGACTACCATCGGTGAACAGGATGTCTGACAGCTGGCTCAGCTGGTTAATGGCCCGCAGGAAGGCCGGGTTAAAGTTCAGTCCCTGGCTGTTGACCTTATCCGGTACCCACTGGCTGCCCTCTTTGTGCAACACACCGTTGAGCTCTGTCGACAAGAAGCGCTCTATCCGTCCACTGTCCTTACGGACAAATTCAGCCAGCATCGGTAAAGAGGCATCGCTTTTGCTGGCAGCAAACGGGAAACGGCCGTCAAAGGCAGTTTGCCAGTTCGCGACAACCGAGCGGCTCCATTTGTCATTCAGACTGGCTGCCGACGGCTGAAGTACGGTCTCCCAGGCCTGGGTCAGCGGCTGCACAAACATTGTGCTGCCAAATCCGCTCCACTCCTCACCAAGACTTGCCGAAATCAGGCTACCGTATTGCTGAGTGTCGGTGAGGTCCACGCTTTTGCCCTGGAATACGGTCTGCGCCAGGGTCTGCATCATTGCCTGCGGGTCAGAAGCGCTGGCCACCTGCTGCAGTCGCAGACGCACGCGGGTGATACGGGTCAGATACGTCTGCAGACTCAGGGTGTTGTCCGCCGACATGACATTACCACCTTTGTTTTTACCCAGAAGCTGTAGCAACGGGCCAAAGGTTTCATCGAGCGGCCCCTGTGGGCCTGACGCAGACTGGTCAATCGCCGGTTTATCCTGTCCGCCGACCAGGTCTTTAGCCGATTTGATGATGGAATCCGAAAGGCCTTCGTTTTGCTGGCCGGTTTGCCCCTGCCAGGCGAGGGTGTTCATCAGGGCAATCAGTGGCGACTGGCGGACATCGCTCATCAGCGTCAGCTGGTCGGTAACGTCCGCAATATTGTTTGCCGGGTTCCAGTGCAGACTGTTGAGGAAATTCAACCAGCTGCCGGCAAAGTCAATGAAATAACGCTCTGTCAGACGTGCTTTGAGCGCTTCCGGCGACAGATCTGCCGATACGGCTTTACGGGAATCGCTCAGCACCCAGTCGATTTCATCCCGGCGGGAATTTGCAGCCTTTTCGATAGCCTGCTGAATGCCCCCTTCCCAGGCCTGGCGGGTGAACATGCCCGGCACGACCACCTCGGTAGTAAAAAGTCGACGCGCATCGGTACCGCTGGTCATGTCCTCCAGGGAAACATCGGCGAAGTTACGACGCACTGACTTGAGCATATTTTCATACAGGGTGCTTTCAGCGTTACGACGCCCGATTTGCTGCAGCAGCACCTGGCGAATCTGGCTCACCAGCTGCGCATCCGGTGTGATTTTCCACTGTGGCTGCGCGGGCAGCTCGGCGATATAAAAAGCCCACAAATCCGGCACCAGGCTTTGCCACAGGCCGGTTGAAATCCCCATCCGCGTGGGCTGCACGGCTTTCAGGGTCTGTGCATAAAATGCGCCATCGACTTTATCCGGACGGGCCATCATCAGCCAGGCTTTCAGCTGGTCATAACCTGGCTTCGCCAGCTGTGCACGCTGGTCGCTGTTGGGGGCAGAATTTGTCAGCGCGGTGAGCTTCTGCTTAAGCGCTTCATTTGCCGGGTCGCGTATCAGACGGTTGTTCGCCACGCCGTACCAGGGCAGCATCGCGTCGAACAGCTGCTGGTTATGGTCCAGACCAAAGCGCTGATACCAGGGCGCACCGTCCTGAATATGATGCTGCAGGCGACCGGCTTCATTACGCAGGGTATGCAGGGCCGTCAGCTGATAATCCGATACAGAGGGATGCTCCACCAGATTGCGGGCCTGACCTGCCACAGAGGAAATCTGACTGTAGTTCAGGGCAAAAGAGAGCAACAGCCCGGCTCCCCAGACCCCGGTGATAGTCATCAGCGTCCAGGCGAGCGTCTGCTCCCACGCCATACCGACCCGGCGACCGCGCACGCGGGTACAGTCATCAACAATCCCCTGCCAGATCACCGGCAGAGTCAGGGCATGGCGCTGTGATTCCGGGACATATTCGTCTTTTTCCTGTGACGCACCGGCGTGTTTATTGTCCGGCAGGCTGAACATCAGGCCACGCAGCGGAATGCGCTGCTGTGAGCTATACAGCCACGGCGCCAGTTGCCGGGCCCGGCGGGCGATACCGCCGTCACTGAGGTACTGGCCAAGGCGCAGCAGGAAGTCATGGCGGGTGTTCTCAGCGACCTGGCTCACCCCCTGCGCCCGCAGGGCCGGCAGCATCAGTTCAAGCTGGCGGGTAATATCGTCTTCCCTGGCGCGTGGCGGGAAGCTGGCCCCCACCGCCTGCTCAGGGCGCGTCGCCTGCGGCCAGGCGCTGTCGCACAGCTGCCACAGCCAGACCGGGGCTGAGTAATGCAGCAGCTCGCTGAGCTTTTCCAGCCCGCGTAAATCGTTGTCGCTGATTTGTGGGGTCAGGTTAAGCGACTGCGGCATGACGCGGACAATACCGTCCAGTGGGCGCCCGCGACGCAGTTTACGCAGCGCGGCGTATTTTTCTTTATCAGGCTCAGCAGTCAGACTGCCGCCGTAAATCAGAACGGTACGGTTACCTTCAAGCCACTGGTTTTCCTGCAGGCCAGGTACCAGCAGTTCGATTGCTGCCTCATCGCCAGTGATTAACAGCAGACGGGTTTTACGACGCCAGTAAAGGCCAACACGGGAGCGAAGATGTCCCCGAATCTTGTTACACATGGCCACTGCAGGGTGAACAGGTGCTTTATCATTTTCCCGTTTCTTTTTCTCATCATCACCGTTGGTATTGTCGACAAGCGCATTAAACTCCTGCTTACCGGCACTACGAACTGCCGCCAGAAGCACTACGGATACGATAAGGGCAGATCCTGAAATACATCCGCCGGCGATGAGCCAGTGAATTTGCTGCTGACTTCCGTCTTCAATCCCGGCTATATCCGGGTGCTTCCAGACCATGAACGTCATAACGGCCAACAGCAAAAAGAAAATCAATGCGACAGCAAGATAGCGGCCTTCCGTAGTCTTCGGTGCTAAGGGTAGCTTCACGGATCCATCTCCTGTCGGGAAGCAATCGGGGTAATGAGCGTGCTCCACAGCACATTCTGTGTGGTATCACCGCAGATAATCATCTGTGGTAACTGAGTTTGTCGGGCAATTTCGGTGGCGGCAGCGATAGCCAGCCAGGGGGCCGCGGCACCGGCATGTCCCATAGATGTATCGAGCGAAATGACGGCTTCGTCCTCTACAGATTGCGCAGGGTGCGCATTCTGGCACGCGATAACTTCTGCACGCTGCTCACCCGTCAGCCCGGCAAGCCACATATTTTTCACGATATTTTCTCTGAGCGGGGCGTTATAGGCAGCCATGTTCATCCCCTCCCTCAGCTCACCGGTTGGAGCAGCATCTGGCCGATGCAGCAGCGCGAGAGGTTCGAGAGCCTCCTGCGTCAGGCGGTTGCCAAGAAGTAGTGCTACACCGGCTTCAGCTGTGTTGTCAGATTCGGCAGGCTTTAACTGGAGACCCACAATCAATAGCATTGCTTTATCTTTAATACGTTCATTCAACCAACGGTCGATTACACTGAGCCCACTCCCCTCACCATATTCAACAGGAAGAGTAATATTGCTATTTTGCCAGGTTTCATCCCAGTAATGGCGAATACTCTCCAGAGGCAGCGATGTTGTTACATCAAAAAATATGACCAGTGGTACTTTGTCAGGGATATGTGCGAAAGGAATGCCAGCAATCAACTTCGAAAAAATATTCGTTATCACAAATTTTAGCGAGTCCTGCGGGCTAGAAGAAATTTGGCTCATCCTGGAGCTTTCATTACCATCCCGGTCGACCTGCGAAACAATAATGCTATCGTTATTTTGCATCGCAATAGCTGTATCTTTCTGAGCAACTGATGAGTGGCCGGTAATGAATGTTGCATTCAGCACCTGCAGTGCACGACGTGCCTTACGGGTTTCGCGAAGAATCCATTGTTCTCGTTGTTTGTCGAAAGCATTTGCTTTGCTATCCTGCAATGCCCACAGAAGCAGACAAGAAGCAAACGGAACACTCCACAAAACGATAGGCACACCTAAAGCAATTTTCCAAAAATACAGGTTTTCAACATAACGCCCAAATATACGCATTAATATAACACTGACCGAAAGCATGGCAATCAGAGCAATAATCCAACGAGAAAATTTCAGAGGCTTAGGTCTGGGGTAGCATTCTGGCAAATGTTTAAGTGTATATAACATTCATTCTCTCATATTACAGATTAACTAAATTGGCTTTGGGTAAATATGAGGTGAGGGAATAATTTACTTAAAACCACGTGAAAGGTCACAATCAAAAAAGGTTCATTATTTTAATGAAGGATAAACACGTTAATTTAATTTGGTCGTTGAAATAGACCTCCATTTCTTCAGCATGTAATTTAGCAGTTGCTTATCGTTTTTTAGATTGTAATCTGGAACCGGAGGGCTTTCTCCACCATACCCACCGTTTTCAACTATGATATGCTCTTCCCCTCGTAGGGAATATTTTACTCCATTTTTATACGCGAAATACTTTACAGTAACTGGGTCTATCCCACCAATACATCCAATTTTATAAGCAAATAAAACAGTGCCTTCGCCATCGGCAAAACTATTGTTTACTTCAATTGATTCTTTTATCAAATTCAGATTAATATCCACTTCACAGTCATTAACATAATCATTTAGAATCCAATCATCCTTTCCCTTCGTCACCTGTTTTACTGACAAATGTTCTCCAATGTTATTCTGGTTAATCTCCTTTTTTATCACCAGTAAATGCTCACCAGAATTGTCTTTCCACCTTACTTTAGGGGTTAGATCTTTAGCAAAAGTAGAGCTCACTGGGTACAAAAATAATATGCAACTCAACCTAAACAGCAGCAAAAGTGCCGAATAACAATTCATCAATAATACCCTTTATTTAAAATGAGATGCGAACTTCAAAACTCACAAGCTATTTTTGTAGCATAAACTTATTTGCAGTTTTGCAAGCTAAAGTTCCGTCAGGAAGTGAGTCAAACAAAGAGGTAAACTTATATAGAACTGTTTCCCCATTAACTTTCTTAAATTCAATAAAATACCCATAGGCACCATCATCATCACATTTTTTTCTCATAGACTCCGGTAGTGCAAAAGATACATTCCATACACACACTTTTTCATTTGGGAAAACTGCCGATGTGTTAACAGGATACTTAGACTTTTTGTCCACTCCCCAACCATAGTAAACCTCAGATACATTAACAAGTGTACTGTATTTATTTTTGATAAGTAAGTCACTTTCAATATATTGCTTCACTTCTTTTGAAGCCATTTCAATCAACAATTTCTTGTTATTTGTTTTGAAAATTTCTCTTAGAGAATCTATATTTGATTTATCCATACACTCTACTGCCAGTACAGAGGAACTGTAACAAAGTGACAACGCTAAAACATAATGATACTTCATATTACCTCCAGTATTAAATTTTTTATTTATCACCTTGTTCTTTCATCTTCATTCGAGGGTAGATTGGCTCCAAGGCTTTCACGCAACTCTGCAATATTAGACATTGTTGTTTTCCTCAAACCTGAACTTATTGTTTTTTGTGCATAAGCATAATATGGCTTAGGTACATAGAACCCTATCAATTCATAATGTAACCGCCCATTTATATAAACTTGATACAATGGATTTATAGTAACACTATCTCCCTGATTTCCGCCAAGCACACCTATTTCACCATCTTCAAAAAAACAGTATATAAAAGCAACGTGTCCTGTCCAAGATCCTTTTTTCCGCAAAACAACTATTGCACCGTATATAGGTTGAGATATTTTTATAAAATTTTTGTTTTTCGAGAAAGATTGAGAACTGGCGCTACCAGATGTCGAATACCCTGACTCTTTAAGGCAATAATTTATAAAAGAAGCACACCACGGATTAGAATTACCAACCATGGAAGACATATTAATGCCAGTCTTCTTATGGTAGTTTATTCCGCCATCGCCTTCCTTTACACGCCCCCATTTCCATCGAGTCTCTCCCTCCTCGAATGCAACCGCCATCCACGGAGCCTCTCTCTGATCATGAGGTAGTAACGCAATCGGATTACCAGAATTTTTCCCTCCAACTGAATCAAGTGTTTTTTTATTTTCATTGTTTATACTATTTTTTTCAGGTTTTTTAATAGCTGGTTTTGAGGCTATCGGATTTGCAACTGGCTTTTCAGTTTGACCAGACGTAACATTGCCACTTTTGTCTATAGAAATTGATTGTCCCGGGTATATTTTATTAGGATCTGATATATTATTCTGCCGCGCAATATCATCAACATACACACCATTTTTTTCTGCGATCTTCACCAACGTGTCCCCTGGAACAACGGTATAGTTCGAAGGCCCATTAGCATTGACACCATATATAGTCAAATGCTGGCCAGGGAAGATCTTACTCACATCTTTTATATTATTGTTTTTGGCAATCTCATCAGTGCTTGTCTTATAACGTTCGGCAATTTTCGAGAGAGTGTCGCCTGACATGACTGTATACTCAATCGGTTTTTGAGTACTCTTCGCACGTGGAACTTTGGGAGTATCGGCAAGAGTTTTTGCAGAGAATTGAGAAAAATTTCGCGTGAGCAGTATATTCTTCGTTTCATCCCCAGCAACTGCTGAATAAACAACATCCTCTTTTCCAGCAGAATTAGTATATTTGACGACAATAGCCATTCCTTGTTTCGTATGAATGATTGTCTTGAGCTTGCCGTAAGCGTCTGTTTTCCACTCGTAGCTAGTGCTTCCGAGCGTCACTTTAAATGGCACATCAGCAACTGGGCGGGAGCCGTCTGAAACAGTCACATTTGTCACATACACCCATTTTTCGGTGCCCGGCTTCAAGCCACCTTCCTTTTTGCTAATTGCCTTGATTACCTTACTGAATTTTGAATCGTCAAGTTCTCCTACTTTCTCCCCCTGAGCGACCCCACTTTCAGACATGATAAAATTGGCATAAGCTTCAGGGTTATTACCATCATTCCCCGGAGCATATTTTTTCATCATTTCTGGAATAGTAAAATCCTTATATTTTCTTTTGAGCAGAGATCGTTTGGCATTATCACCAGCTTCTATGCTAGAAAATATTGCGAATGAATGTTTGTCTGGATTGTAGACAACTCCAATACCGATTTTTCCTTTCTGATTTTTTACAGAAATAAGGTTTCCTGGGTTATTGAATCGCCAATTCAGTGAGCCCCCAGTTTTTAACAATCTTGTGCCATTTGATGACTCATATTCTACCGTTTTTGTCGATGCATGATAAATAGCATTTATAAAGCGCATTTTAATTAATCCTCTCTGCTATTTGCCTGCAACTTCAAACTTGGCATCATCTAATAAAACAGGCGTCATGTGATATCCGGTCTCTGCAAGAAATATTACGCCATCAATACTGACACTTTTTCCTAGAAGTCTTTTATTTGCTTTATAGTCATTACTATCACGCATTATCAACTGAACGTCCTGATTCCAGTTTTGGTTGTCAGTATCTGCGTCTGTTACACACGTGAGTGGCTGTTTTAAATGCAATATCCACTCATGTAGCTTCTCATCATTCGCTTTATCCTCCCCCCAGCCAGGAGGGCCGTAGTATAATTTTTCGCTAACAACTCCTGTCAGACTTACTTTATCCCCTTCCTTTAAGCAAGTAGCAGATGCACTAAAGCTAGAAAGCACGATCATAAAGCAAAAAATAGACTTCCAAATTTCCTTTAACATAGATCACCCTGTCGTAGTTAAATTTAATAGTTTTGCGATCATTGATTCTGTTAGCGCAGAAGTATGATCTTCTGCTGTCTCGGTATCATCCGAATCGGTATCAGACTCCAGTGATTCTATATCTTCCGCACTATCTACCTCAGCCTCTTCGACTGATGTTGGAAGCTCTTCTTTGAGCCAAGTCTCTCGCCCTATGATTAAGTTTAATGTATCGCTTTCAGGCAGCACTATTTTTGGGAAGCGACCTGAACTGTCTACCGTGCCGGTCGACAGGATTTTCCCATTGCTGTCAGTAATGTTGTATGGCTGATTTGTCATCCAGTCCATACTTTGGCTGACACTATCGGCGCCAGGGAAAGCAAAACGCAAGCTTTGTTCGCCAGGTTCCATTACAGGAAAGACAGGCAGCGTGACCTTTTCTGATGCGCTTGCCTTACGCCCATAATGTCCTGCTTTCGTACGATATTCACCTGCAGTAGCAGATTCAATCGCACTTGCATCAATCCTGATATAGCTCCCACCACCATTCAGAGTCAGCTTCTTCTTCGCGATGATTTTTATTTCATCTTCCGTGCTTACGATGCTGATTTCTTTTCGTGCCAGCAATGCCATCAGATCGTTCTGCGCCTGTACCTGTACCGGTCCCTGGTTTGCTATCAGCTTTATGCCCAGCTTACGCACAAAAACGCTCAGGGCATTGCCCACCCCGATAAACAGATTTTTCACCACGCTGACGTCTGCATTTTTTCCGGCGGTGGCAATCAGGTTCTGACCGGCCGATACATGCAGGTGCTGTCCGCTGGTCAGCGCCATCCCCTCCGGTGCGCTCATCAACAGCACCGACTTTTTAAGGTCCGTCAGTTGCTGTTCCAGCAGCTGAATCTGCGCCTGCAGATCGGCCGGGTTTGCGGTCGCCTTCTGTGCATCATCGGAGATGGACGTCATCTGCTCCCGGGCATCACCCAGATTGCTGACCGCTGGCTGCATCTCCAGAACCTG